>JANQSK010000397.1 GCA_028284105.1 Anaerolineae bacterium | reverse complement strand
TCCACGCCTCTTCCTCAACAATACAACTGCAAACTGTATAGCAGCTTCGAAGAGATGCTTGATGAGGTTGATATCGTTGACATCTGCACACCCACTCATCTTCATCACGAAATGGTGCTGCATGCCGCAAAAGCCAATAAGCACATCATTTGTGAAAAACCATTTGCTCGAACTTTGATACAAGCCCAAGAAATGATCGATGTTTGCAAACAGTTTGATGTCAAGATATGTGTGGCTCATGTTCTCCGGTACTTCCCAATTTATGCTGCTGCGAAACAACGGACCGCAATCGATGCGATTGGTGATTTAAGCCTGATTCGACTTAATCGACATGGCACGGCTCCCCAATTTGAAGGTTACAATTGGTTTTTAGATCGAGAAAAATCAGGCGGTATGCTACTTGATTTGATGATTCATGATTTTGATTATGCGCGTTGGCTTGCAGGAGAAGTAAAATCTGTCACGGCCTTTCGATTGGAGCCTAATCAGATCAGTGACATCTTGGAATATGCTATTGTTATGCTGCATCACAAAAATGGGGCCATTTCCCAAATTGAGGGCTCATGGTCTACTCTTGAAACGCCATTTAGAACTTCGCTTGAAATTGGAGGTACTCGTGGTTTGCTCCGCTTTGATTCCAGAGCATCCGAAGAACAACAATTGTTTGAGCGAACAATGGGTAACGAGACAAAACCGCTCCCAATTGGGTCGCACTCACATAACCCCTATGTCCTACAGATACAAGATTTTTATCATCATATCGTTCGTAACACGAATACGGCCGTTACTGCCCAAGATGGGCTTGCAGCACTCCAAATTGGTTTAGCTGCTATTGAGTCTGTTCAATCCGGACAAACCGTTCTCCTATAAAATTGAGATTCTTATGCACATCATTTCCAATGTTTCAGTGATCACGCCCAACACAACGCTCCACCATAGCAACGTTGTGATTGAAAACGGCCGTTTTGCAGCTATCAATCCGGCCACATTGCCAGCCTATCCACAAATAGATGGAACAGGTCTCATTATGGCACCAGGTTTTATCGACCTCCAACTCAACGGCGGTTTTGGGGACGATTTCACAGAATCACCAGACACAATTTGGGAAGTAGCACGTCAGCTTCCTCAATATGGCGTCACCAGTTTTCTACCCACGATTATCACATCCCCACTTGAAACAGTAATCAAAGCGCAAAATGTACTCAAAAATCAGCCCAAGGATTGGCAAGGTGCGACACCCTTGGGGCTCCATTTAGAAGGGCCATTTTTAAATCCACAAAAAAAAGGGGCTCACAATGCAGGCTATATGCAACACCCCCATGAAACGGCCGTTTCAAATTGGTCTCCGGAAAACAACGTACTCCTTGTCACTTTGGCACCTGAATTAAAAGGGGCACTCCCCGTTATAAGAACGCTTGCGGATCGAGGTGTCTTAGTGAGTGCTGGGCATTCGATGGCCACCTATGAACAAGCCAAGGCTGGATTTGATGCAGGAGTTCGGTATGGAACCCACCTTTTTAATGCAATGCCATCATTACATCATCGTCAACCAGGGCTGATTGGGGCTTTGTTAGAAGATGAGCGTGTAACGATTGGCATTATTCCGGATGGTGTTCATGTACATTCTTCATTATTAAACATGGTATGGCACACTGTTGGAAACGGCCGTCTTTCGATAGTGACAGACAGTATGGCTGCGATGGGAATGCCGCCAGGGAAATACGCTTTAGGAAATCATCAAGTCACAGTGGATTACCATAAGTCAACGTTACCCAATGGCACACTCGCAGGCAGTATTGTGACGATGGACGATGCCATTCTCAAAATGATGGACGCAACAGGGGCATCTTATGAGGAAATCTTACCTACCGCGACCTCTACGCCTGCTAAACTTCTCAACCGGCCTCAATTGGGTCGTATCGAAACCGGCTGTCAGGCTGATTTCGTATTACTTACACAAGCGTTCAAAATCCAAGCCACATTCATAAATGGCCAAAGAGTCTTTCAAAAATGAATATTCAATTGATTGCAATCGATGTAGATGGCACGTTGCTTGATGATGCACATCAACTTTCGAGAGAAAATGAAACAGCGATACAACATGCGATTGAGGCGGGCATTCAAATTATTTTGGCAACGGGCCGCATGCGTCGCTCTTGTGAATGGTTAATTAAGCAATTAAATCTGACAACTCCAGGCATTTACATTCAGGGCCTAAGTGTAAGTGACGCACAAGGGCAGGTGCTGCTAGGAGAATTCCTAAAACAATCTGCCATTCAACATTTCTTACCGTTCGCTGAAAAGCATCATCTCTCATTTGTGGCCTTTACGGCTCATCAAATTATTACCATTCAACGAGATGATAAAACCGATATTATCATCTCGTATGATGAACCTGAGCCACTCATTGTTCCATCACTAACTGAATATCAAATCCACAAGATTATTATTTTTGATGATCCAAAACGCGTCAAGGAAATACGGCCGTTGCTTGCAAACTATATGGGAGAACAAGCCAGCGTGCTCATTACCCAACCAGAAATGGTAGAAATCATGCCGCCTGATACCTCCAAAGGGCATAGCTTATCTTGGCTTGCTGCAGAAATGGGGATTCCCATTGAGCGCACAATGGCTATTGGCAATGCAGAAAATGATCTGACGATGCTTCAAGCAACAGGAACAGGCGTTGCTATGGGGAACTCACCACAAATCATTCTGGATGTAGCAGACATCATTGTTTCCTCGAACAACGATAGTGGAGTGGCCAAAGCCATTCAAATAATCCTTGATTCAATGAACAAAACGTGATATTCTTTCATCGGCAAATACCGATGAAAGAAAAAACTGGATCTCAAATTTCAACCTCTATTTCATTAAACGAATCGGAACAACTCCGCTTAGTGACGATGCTCAAAGCAATTGGACACCCAATGCGCTTTCAAATTTTGCGTTTCTTAATGGAAAATCCACATTGCTACACTAAAGAAATTGTCGATCATCTACCCATTTCTCAAGCCACCGTGTCACAACATATTCAGCAGCTACGAAAAGCAGGCTGGCTATCAAGCGAAGCAGTTTGCCAAATGACATACCACTGGCTTGACCAGGAAAATATTAAATGGTTTAAGCATCAGATTGGAGAACTTTTTTAGTTGTATTTTTTTCGCACGATTCATCGGCATTCACCGATGAAAGAAGGAGATTAACATATGAATGGAAATAAAAAGTCAAAGGACTCAACGGTCCAATCGAGATATGGACAATTTGCAGAGCATGTGGAAACACATGATGAACCGCTCCCTTTGAACATCGATGGATATGAACCAAAAGGGCTTGAACCCACTAATCGATTAGCTGAAAGACTCTATGCCCCAACACAGTTAATTGATATTCCTGAACCTGCTATCAACGCCTCGATTGGATGTGGAAATCCATTGGCAATTGCTTCAATAAAAGCAGGCGAGCATGTTCTCGATTTAGGGTCTGGTGGAGGCATTGATTGTTTTCAAGCCTCGAAAGCTGTTGGTGACGAAGGGTATGTAATTGGTGTTGATGCCACTCCGGAGATGATTACTTTAGCCAATAAAAATAGAGAAAAGATGGGGGCTAACAATGTCGAGTTTCGCCTAGGTCAAATAGAACAATTGCCTGTTGAGTCAAATAGCATTGACCTGATCATTTCCAACTGTGTCATTGATATTTCACCTGATAAAACGGCCGTTTTTAACGAAGCCTTCCGCGTCTTGAAATCTGGAGGCCAAATTGCCATAACGGACACCGTTTTGCTAGGCGATCTGCATCCCCAGCTGAAAGCAAATATTGATATTTGGTCGGGGGCTGTAATCACACCCCTTATTTCTTTAGAAGCCTATTTAGCATATATTGTTGAAGCAGGGTTTATTGATATTCGCGTCGATTCATTAACTTCTTATGGGTTGGAATCATTTGAACAGCTCGATGAAGCCAGCCAAAAGACATTAACTCAGAACTACGAATGGTCACCTCTTCCACCGAAAACAGGACTATACAGTGCCGCTATTTGGGCTCAAAAACCTTGACAATGCATTTAAATATGGATGTCAAAAAAATTGCTGAACAGACTTTACCGCTGTTAAGTCAAGAATATCCAACGATTGTGGTGCGTCACCTTGAGGATAATCAGCCGATTCTGGGCAACAAGGCACAGCATCCCCTTTTTTACGGATGCTACGATTGGCATTCAGCCGTCCACTCCCATTGGCAGCTCCTCACTATTTGGAAAATGCTCAATACGCATGAAAAGGAAACGGTCGTTTCACCCAAAATAATCCAGCGTCTGTCAGAAAGCTTTGAAAACAACGATGGCATTATGACAGAGGCTATCTATTTACAGGCAAACCCCAGCTTTGAACGGCCGTATGGCCTGGCGTGGCTTCTCTATCTCTGTCGTGAACTGAGGCAGCATCCGGTAGCTCCTTTTACTCACTGGGCAGACAATTTGAGGCCATTAGAATCAGTCGCAGCAGATAACTTTTTAAATTGGCTCCCCAAGCTCAGTTTCCCAATCCGAGGCGGTCTACACAATCAAACTGCCTTTTCATTGAGTCTCATTTGGGATTGGGCTATCACAGTTCAGCACACTGAAATGCTTGATTTAATTCGTCAGAAGGCATTCGCTTGGCACGCTAATGAAAAAGATGCCCCTGTCATGATTGAACCCTCTTCGGCTGATTTTCTATCACCGACTTTGTGCACTATCGAATTGATGAAGCGTGTACTAGAACCACGGCCGTTTCTGAATTGGCTTGATGCATATCTGCCACCACTAGATTCTTCAGAAGCGATGCGATGGTTAACTCCTGTTGAGGTTATCGATGAGAAAGACGGCCGTTTAGCTCATTTTGCGGGATTGAATTTGAGCCGCGCGGCCATGTTATTGAATCTTTATCATCGATTACCCACGCATGATAAGCGTCGAAAAATCATTGCTGAAGCAGTTACAAAACATTTATCAGAAAGTGAGCGCTTTATTCTGAGCAAAGAATATATGCTGACCCACTGGGTGCCAACCTTCGCTATTTTATTCTATGAGGCAAACACTTCTGACTAATTAACCAACTCGACTACTTCTATCGTTTTTGAAGGGGCGATTGTTTTAAATAGTGCCCAAATAAACAGTCCTGCACCCAAGGCTGCTTGAAATAGGGTAACAAGCTCACTCACAAAGAGTAATGTTTCATAATCACCTTGAATGGGTAGTGCCAATGCATAAACGGCCGTTGCGACCAAGGGCATCAAGAATAAATACCAGAGCCGACTCTTGTAAATGGGTTGATCAAGCTGTTGTAGCAGCGTTTCATCACGACTTCTTTTTCGGTGTTGATAAAGGGGAATAAAAACGGCCGTTAACATCACCGCAAGCTTCAAAATGCCAAACGGTGCTCCCGGAAATGATAGGGTTCCAAAAAAGAAGAGCAAAAGAATAACAATTATCCACCGCTCAAACTTTGATGGTTTAAAAAGGGATTGCCACCCACCCAATCCAAGCAAAAGATGACTAAGGATCATAATCCCTGTGAAGAAAAAGGCATACATCCCGAACTCTTCAACCTGCCAAAATGGGCCAACAGAGCCTAAAGGCCCGATAGAATCCGCATATTCGACTTGATACTCCGGTAACCAATAAGAAATGGACCACGCCCCCCATAAGAGACCAAATCCCACAGCGCCCCCAATTAAGCGAATAGGTTGTGTGTCAATAAGCCATTTTCTAAACCAAAACCAGCCCAAGACAATAGCGAGTATCCCATGCCATCCAATAAAGTAGGCAGGCATAATAGGGTCAAATAGCCCACCTTCAAATATGACTGGCGTAATCACACCTTCAACTAAAAAGGCGTATAAACTTGCGATTAAAATCAATGTCGGAAAATTATTGACTTTGAAATAGTCGATGGCCCACAAGCAGGCAAAAATGGGAACGCTATAAAAAATCCACAGCTCAAATATGGCAAAACCCGTTGGATACCAATAGGCTTTTTCAGAAAAGAAAACAGCAACCACTGTTAATAAAAACACAAACCCCAGTCGTTTAATGAGCTGTTTCATTGATTCTCTGTTTAATGAATAATTCTTTATCTGCATGATCAGTTCCTTTACAATTCATTTGACTTTGTTATGGGATCAATACAGGTAAACAATCAATTTGTTGCAATTAATTTTGGGAGCTTCCAATTTGTTCGATAGGCAATTGAAGTTCTACGACCGGAACAGCATCGGTCGGTGTTTCAGGGTGAGCGGGACCAGATAGGTGTAGTTCTCTTAATGGGCCAGCGGGCACATGTTGATGGGTACCGACCCACCGAATTAGTTCGAAAATGGCGGGTGTAAGGCCACTGAATGGCCCTTCATACATCAATGCTGCAACCAACGGCCGTTCTGGCAACACTCGAAACGTCACATCTTCATCAACCAATGCAGGTCGGCTCATCTCTTGGTCAAGCCCAATACACACTTCAATTTCTACATCATTTTCTCTGTATTCACTGGTGTGATAAAGTGTTAATTCTGGCTCACCCCAACCCACCTTACCAGCACTCAATTTCCGATAGAGTGAACGCGTCATTGTTTCGCAGTAATATCCCATCTCTTGCACATGTGGCACAATTTGTTTGAGGGAGGCTACCGGCAGCGAAGGTACAGATTTCACTAAAATCTCGTATGGGGATGGCTCCTCACTATGTTCAAGCTGCTCCAAACGCGCCTCAACCTGGGCTAAGCGAAACTCCATCTCAGCTTTTTCTCTGGCAAGCTCTGATTGTTTCAATGTGAGCATGCCGCGAAGTTGGTCATTAGGCAGTGAATCATCTTCACCAAGCAAATCCGCAATTTGCTGAAGGGATAAGCCTAAATCTTTTAGCGCAATGATGCGATGTAAGCGCGGCAACTGATGAATGGTGTAATACCGATATCCCGTCCACTCATCGGTCTGCTCTGGCACGAGCAAGCCAAGCTTGTCGTAATGCCGAAGCATGCGCGTCGACACCTGTCCTAATTTTGAAAAATCGCCAATTCTAAACATGATTTTTATACCAAGCGACCGTTTCTTGAATCGCTATATGGTGGGGTGTAATAAACTTATTGCCATATGCATTTTCAAAACGGTCGTGATCGATGATAAAGGGTTCTTCAAATTCATACAGCATCTCAACCATTTCATTTACTGCAGGGTTAAATAACCCAACTAACCGTAACATCATTTTGCCATTTTTTCGAACCTTGACGGGCTTCTTCACTTCTTGCTCAAGTAGACCAATAAACTCATTTAGCGTTCCGGTCTCATTGTTAGGGATGTGCCAAACGTGACCATAAGCATCTTTTTGTTGGCTCAAAAAGATCAAGGATCGCGCAAAATCACGAATGTAAGTTAATGTATGAGGCAAGTCGAGGTTACCCATCATATTCGCAGCTTTACCTTCAATAGCGGCTTCAAATAGCATCTCGCCAACTGCAGAATATTTCACTCTAGGTCCATAGAAGTCAGATGCACGTCCAATAACTACTTCAAGCTTGCCTTGTTGGTGTGCTTCCAACAGCATGTTAGCAACTTGAGCTCGCGCCTTCCCTTTGTTTGTTTCAGCTGCATAAGGAAGATTCTCATGAATCGGTTGGCCAGCTGTTGGACCATACATATAAACATTACTCCCAAAAACGAGCTTCG
>JANQSK010000392.1 GCA_028284105.1 Anaerolineae bacterium | reverse complement strand
TATCAAAATCAATTTGGGGATTGGGTGACGTATAGTGTAACGATGCCGGAATCTGACGATGTTGCAAGGCCATCACCGTTTTGATCAAACCTGCAATGCCTGCAGCTGCATCTAAATGGCCAATATTGCTCTTCACTGAGCCAATGGCACAATATTGAACATCATCTGTTTCTTCACGATAGGCCCTCGTTAAAGCGGAAAGCTCAATTGGATCCCCTAAAAATGTGCCTGTGCCGTGTGCTTCCACATATGAAATGGACTCTGCTGGCACATCCGCCGCAGAAAGCGCTTCGGAAATCACATCTGCTTGCGTGGCAACACTTGGCGCTGTGTAATCAATTTTAGAAGAGCCATCATTGTTAATTGCTGATCCTTTGATTACTGCAAAAACTGTATCTCCATCGTCAAGCGCATCACTCAATCTTTTGAGAACGACAATTCCAGCTCCGCTTCCAAACAATGTCCCTTTTGCATGTGCATCAAACGTGCGGCAATGCCCATCAGGTGTAGCCACACTGCCTTCTTCAAAAAAGTAGCCAGCATGGTGCGGCACACGAACAGAGACACCCCCTGCCAATGCCATATCGCTTTCCTCATTGAGCAAGCTTTGGCACGCCTGATGAACCGCAACCAAGGCGGTTGAACATGCCGTCTGCACGGTCATGCTAGGGCCAGTGAGATTTAATTTGTAGGAAACGCGGGTGGTTAAAAAGCTGTTATCGTTACCAATCAGCGTCGGTAAATATTCCGTTGCAAATTGATCGATGAGGCCACTGTACATGAAGTAGGTGTTCATGGCTGACCCACCAAAGACGCCCACAGGGAAGTCGCATGATTGAGCATCATATCCTGCATGCTCCATTGCTTCCCAAGCACACTCTAAAAATAAGCGCTGTTGGGGATCCATCATTTGGGCTTCTCGAGGCGAATAGCCAAAAAATGCGGCATCAAATTCACCGGGGTCCCGTTTTAAAATGGGTGAGGCTTTGATGTAGTTGGGGTTTTGTAAGGTGTCTACATCAACACCGTCTTTGTGGAGCTGTTCTTCATCGAAGAAGGTGATTGATTCTGTTCCCGTGACGAGGTTTTGCCAAAACTCATCAATATTATTTGCGCCGGGAAATCGTCCTGACATCCCCACTATAGCGATGTCAAATTCACTAACGGCCGTTTCTTCTGGCAATTGTTCGTTATGATCTGCTGTCATACCACTCTCAAATGTTTGGTTTTATCGACGGCGGCGTGCTTTCCTGCTTTCGCGTCGCTTCGCCCCACGATTGCGTGCATCTGGACGGCCATTTTCCATAGCAGAAATGACCTTCTCTTTAGGCTGTTCAATAAACCTTGTCATTGAACTAACGGTGGGGTGCTCAAAGAGGTCAATAATGGATAAATCAACGGAAAGTTCACGCTTAACCTGTGCAATGAGCTGAACACCATTGAGCGAGGTTCCCCCGATCTCTCTAAAATTGTCATTAATGCCTATCTTTTCGATTCCCAACACCGATTGCCAAATGGTAGCTAACTGCTTCTCCACGGAGTTCGTCGGTGCAACGTATGATTCGCTTTGCGTTCGCTCTTTTTGATTGTGCGCAGATATTTTTGCCCCGATAGCAGGCACATTATTGAGCGTTTTTGCAATGTAGTGGACGATTTCGCTAGTTTGAGGTTGCTGAGAAACGGCCGTTTTGCGTCGTTGATTGACGGTCTCTAAAGCTACATCTGTTTCAACCGAATATGAGATTTTTGCGGCAACTTCGGCAGGAATTGAATAAATGGCTCCATCGGCCGTTTCAATCTTGTATTTACCACCAACGCTATCCAAAAATGCAGCAGCTGGTTCATTTTTAGCGGATGTTACGTAAGGCAATTCAATAAAAGCCAAACCACGTTCCTCCGCCAATTGCCCTAAATAGGCCAAAAGGTGATGCTCAACGCCACGTCCCAATACACGACAGCTCAACAAGAAGGTATCTACAACGAGCTTTTGCCCCTCTTGTTTGTAGAAAAGGTCACCAACCAAGCCGTACGAACCAAAACGATCTTCAACCGTCATAACCGCAATCTCCATCACATTTGATTGCAAGAGCTGTTCAACATCTGCTTGGGTGCGACGAGTGGTGCTGATATTAAATTGGTTGGTGCGTTGGGTGAGCTGAGCAACACGCGGCGTTTGAGTAGCATTTGGAGTTTCAATCTCTATTTTCAAATCAAGCGATTCTAAGAAATCAGCCATAGAGAGCGTCGATTGGCGCGCACGCTCTCGCTTGGCATTTTGTTGGTACATCTTGGTGCGATGACTATCTTCCTGCGTTTGGGTAAGCTGATCTAAAGCCCAAATGTGTTGGGCAAATTGTGGAAGTTGATCTGGCTCTTGTGGAATTTGGAGTGCCAAAGCCTGTGGTGCATTTGCATTTACTTCTGCAATCTCAACAGGGTTGTCATCTAAGAAGATAAAACTGTCTAAACCAAGGTTTAATTCCTCTGCCAAAGCCATCAAGTTTTGTGATTTTGGTTGCCAATTAATCCGCCAGCTCACCAAATGCTCTTTTTTAAGCGGCATATCTGGGTGTTGTTCAAAAACAGACATCACATCTTGTTCATTATTTTTGCTGTTGAGACAGAGCAGCATACCGTTGCCAATTTGGTCAATCATGAGCTGTTGGAACTGCGCCCAAGGACCTGAAAAATCAATCCCATCTGGACCGTCTTCACCGACTACGCCGCGCCACAACGTGTTATCACAATCCAGCACAATCACTTTGTAAGGGGATCGTTGTGTGGCCGCTATTTTGCGAGACAGAAGCGAGCCTAAACTGATGAAATACTCAGGGGTAAATGGCACATGACCAAGCTGATCACCAACTGGATCATGAATGGTGCCAACTGGATAAAGCGATTCGGTTTCTTGCGCAGTCACAAGATGGATGTGACCCATATTGGCAACTGCCGCTGCAATGCTTTGCTCCGCTTGTTCCAAAACGTTAGCCATCGTCGGATCAGATAAGGCTTTTGGCGAAGGTGGACAAATCATGAGGAATGTCGGTGTTTTGGTCTGTTCTGCAGCAGCTTGAAAAACGGCCGTAAATTCATCCACCATCTCAGTTAATTTGTCAGCAATATTGGATGATTTAACGGGGGTTGATTCAGTTTCTGGTCGTTTGCCAAAGATGTTAAACAGGCCTGAATTCTTTAATAAGGTCTCTTCCTCGATGGCAAGAACAAATCCCTTTTCTTCAAGGAGTGCTTGCACAGAGCGGATGAGATCGCCTTCTTGATCATGCACCTCAAGTACAATTTGCTTGATCATTGACCAATGTTCATCGTCGATGCCTTGCAAAATAGCTAGTTCGCTTTTCTCTGCATCCACCTTGAGCAAATCAATTTTTTGAATGCCATTTTCTCGAATAATGTCAGAGAGTGAACGTAATTGACAGGTGTATGGAATGCTGTTCATGCGGTCTTCCATGAGCTCTGCCACATATTTGTCAAGCGCTTCACCATCTGTGATGCCACTGTCTTCCAACATGTTGATGACCACTTCACGAACGGCCGTTTCATCTTCATCAGCGTCCGCATGAAAACTCGAAAACACCGATGATTTTTCATAAAAGGTAAACGTCGCTTCCTTGGTGCTGTCCGAAATACCGTAGTTAAATGGGTGAATATTTTGCCCGTATAGCTGGGCATTTACTTTGAGAAGTTCAAAAATAGGAGGAGACGGATCAAAAGAGTAAATAACGGTGTCTGTTGCCTGTTGCTGCACAAAAAGCGAGAACAAGCCAATATTGGCCCCGATATCAATTACGGTGTCCCCATCATTGATTTCGATGTCATGTTTGAGATAGCATCGGTCTACAAATATCTCTTTAAACACATAATCGGTCTCATATGGGTTTAGGTGAGCAATTTCAATTTGATTGGGTAATAGGCGTCGACTGTGTGGTTCAAGCAGGGCTTCTTTTTTGGTGTTATCAACCCTCAATTTTAAATGTTGCGCGTCCCGAACCCAATCTTCAGGGCGCATCAAAATCATGTTTGCTCCCTGATTGGTTGATAGCAAGCTATTGGGATCCAAAAGCTGTTGGAATAGCTGGTTGTAAGGTGCAAATTGCACTTCCACAGGTTGACCCAGCTGTTCTCCCCAAAATTGCAGGCTCTCTGCAATGGGTTCACTTGTAAATGTGGCCGCAACAGCAATGGGAAACTTCGATTTTTCCGCAGAGCCTGCTAAATATTGCAGAGTAACACCCGTTAACTCTGCAACAATTTCTTCTTTGGCATTGAGTAAAGTGACATTCCCTTGAATTTGCTCTTCACTTTGGCTCGTTAATTGAGCGTGGCTCCATACGACGTCTTTTAAGGGTTGATTAAACTGAATACCATCAAAGCCGGTCAGCATAAAGGTACGGCCGTTACCATCATGCGTGGCCGCCAATACCTGTGAGCAGACGTCAAGCAAAATTGGGGACATGGTCATATGGGCAACAGCCTCGGCTTGCTCATTGAGGTTGATTTGCCCTAAAGCGACGTTATCCTTTTTCCAAATGTGATAGATTCCCTGAAAAGAACGGCCGTATTCGTTTTTTGCCTCTAGTAATTGTTGATAAAATGATTTAGCAGACTGTGTTGCATCGGGAACTTCTTGAATAGACTCAATAGCAATCGTATTGTTTATCGTTTCATTTGAAGGATGGATGGTCATTTGTGCATATGTGCTTTGGTCTTTTGAATCCGAAAAACGAATCTGCCATCCCTCATCTTTTGAATCAATAGACAGCATCAACGAAGCTGCCTGAGCATCAGATAACACAAGCATGTTTGTGAAAGCGACATCTCGAACAAAGTATTCGCTTTGCGCTGGCTGAATACGCTGTATGGCTTCAATGGCTAAGGAAACATAAGCACTTCCTGGCAAAACGACCATCCCTTGAAAGGCATGATCCCGTAAAAATGGATGTTGTTTTAGATCGATCGTAAAGTGTGAATCTTTATCAATAAGAGGTTCACCAAACAATACTTTCTTCTCTGCTTCCATTACATTTTTCTCCCAAAAGTTCTTGATTCACCAACATGATCAAACTGAGTCTGGATATTCGCCTTTTGCCAATAGTTGGCCACTTCATGTGGCAAGGCCTGCCAATAGGTATCCTCATGTTGGGTCTTGATGTAATTCAAAAATTTTTTGTATAAATCAATGGGATACTCTTCCAATCCAAGTGGTTGATTCCCAATGTTCATATAGTCTGGATGCGTAATGACAAAAGCCATTCCCCCATGTTTTGCAATCCAATCTAATTTCTTTTTCCAGATATCAATTGTTTGCTCCTGTAAAATCACATAAAGGCAATGATCTT
>JANQSK010000354.1 GCA_028284105.1 Anaerolineae bacterium | reverse complement strand
CCCATTGGGATTTTTAACGAAACATCATCAATGGCTTTGAAGGCATAAAAGCTTTTGGAAACATTTTGAATTTCGATCAAAAAGCGCTCCGCGTCATTAGAATTTACGAAACAGAAGTGTACCACAGTGGGATTACAGCGTAAATGTCAGTAGACTGGAAAGGATGAGACTGTTATAATGCTGTTCGTTTTGGCCTGTTCGGCAAAATATAAATTAAAAATAAACCTGATTGAAGGATAATTATGAATTTAGCACCCTTAGCACCAGCCCTAAGTCTTATTGAAATTATTTTGGCCATTTCATTGGTTGTTTTGGTTTTATTCCAAACTCGTGGAAATGATTTAGGTGGTTTCTTTGGCGGTGGCGGTGGTAGTGATTTTGGTAGCTTCCGTACACGTCGCGGTATTGAAGCAACCTTGCATCGCGTTACGATTGCATGCTCTATCTTATTTATGATCAATACAGTCTTTACCTTTTTGGCAATGGGGCAGTAGCTCTATTTTTAGACTGATTTGAATATGAACGCTAGTTTGCGTTTGCCAATTCTGTTGGCAATTGCTGGCCTTGGTTTAGTTTCTGCATTACTTTACTTCCGAGCAGAAACCCCAAATCAACCAGCGCCTATTATTATTGAAACAGAAGTTGATGGTGAACCGGTCTGCACGGCATTGATTGCGGCAGGTGGGGGGGATTTTATCGAAGGCATTGTAGGAGCCCCGCTTTACCTGAATCCGCTACTTAACGATTTTCTTCCCGTTGATTCTCAAATTTCATCTCTTATATTTGATGGCCTTGTTCGTTATGATGAACGCTCTCGGCAGTTTGTAGGCGCCTTGGCGCAAAGTTGGGAAGTCAGCGAAGATGGAACGGCCGTAACCTTTAACCTCAAACCTGATGTTCAGTGGCATGATGGGGAACCATTTAACGCGGATGATGTCCTCTTTACTTATCAACTGTTACAAGAACCAGATTTTCCTGCATCCCCTTCATTAAAGGGGTTGTGGCAAACAGTCACAATCAATAAAGTAAATGATTTGACCGTTTCATTTGCGTTGACAGAGCCCTATGCACCTTTTCTTGAAGCGACTACCCGCGGTATTCTCCCAGAACACGTTTTAGCTGAAGTAACGGCCGTTAATATTCAATCCCATCCATTTAACCGATTCCCCATCGGAACAGGCCCATTCCAAGTTGATAACGAGCAAGATTGGACACAATCAGGTCAGCTACGATTAGAACCTGCTGTTCGTAACCAATCAATGCTCCTCGATGGAATTAGCTATCGTTTTTTCCCTGATTTCTTGACGTTGAATCAAGCATTTCTCAATGGAGAAATTAATGGGTTTAGTCGTATTCCAACTGATGATTTGCCTTCCGTTTTGGAGCAAGATGCCCAGTTGGTATCAAATCCTTCAAATCGAGTGGGCGTTATCCTTTTTAATCTTCGTGAAAACGGACATGATGCGTTGAAATCCAATGCGATACGCCAAGCGCTGGCTACCGGAATTGATCGGCAATCACTTATTGATGGGGCCTTAAAAGGGCAAGCCATACTTGTTGATGGACCCTATTTAAACGATTCGTGGGCATTTGCGCCCCAAATTGTGACGCCAATCCAAACCAATGTGTTAAGCGCCACGGCCGTTTTTGAGTCTGAAGGATGGTCTCTAAGTGAAGGAGCAACAGCTCGGCAAAATGATGGTGAGCCACTTTCATTTGAAATCATCTCATTAAGCAGAAACCAACTTTTGATTGACCAGCTCTCAGCTCAAATGAGTGCTTTGGGCATTGAGCTTACTATTACTTTAGCACCAAACGGGGCTGAACTGCGTGAACTTTTAACGCTTGGTGATTTTGATTTGGCACTGGTTGATGTGCTGCCAACTGATGACCCTGACTTATATGATTTTTGGAGCCAAGAGGCAATTATTCGTGGACAAAATTATGGGGGTTGGAACAACCGTCGGGCAAGTGAGGCTTTGGAAAGCGCCCGTAAACTATGGGAAGTTGATCAAAGACGGCCGTATTACGATACCTTCCAAAGAATCTACAATGCTGAGCTTCCTGCAATCACCCTCTTCCAATACGTTGATACATTTGTTACCCACCAAAATGTTTCCGGCATTGAGTTAGGGATCATCACCAATCCGCGCGATAAATATGCAACCTTTAGCAATTGGTATTTGTATCAAGATGAAAGAGTCGTTCCCTGTACGTCAGGATAGATTCCTGCAGTATTCAGCCATTTATGAGATAAATTGAACCACTTATCATAAAATTGGCGTTTCAGCTTTAAGATTTGGTATACTTTGTGAAATCACAGCATCAGAGTTTCCAAGTTGTAAACACTGTATTAGAGGAGATTAGATATGTTTGCACAAATTGGGTCACTTGGGTGGCCAGAACTACTCATTATTTTAGTCATAGTTTTGCTTGTGTTTGGTGTTGGCCGCATTAGTCGTGTAGGTAGCGAATTGGGTAAAGGTATCCAAGCATTCCGTACCGGTATGCAAGATGCCAAAGAAGAAGCAACAGGCGACGAAGCAACAGAAGAAGCCGCATAAGCTATTAAAGATTTGAGTAAAGGAGCCTAAATCTTTTACTCCAGAATAAGCAGCACCAAACCAAATGAATGGTTTAGAACTTTTTGGAATCGGCTTCCCTGAACTGGTCACAATATTAATTATTGCTGGATTAGTGATGGGGCCACAAAGAATTGCACAATTTGCGCGGCAGTTGGGGAAGTGGACGGCTCAACTGCAGAATATTTCGCGTGGTTTTATGCGTCAGTTAAATTCGGAGCTTGATGCAGGCGAAATGGCTGATCTCAAAGATGCAATGTCCGAAATTCAAGATTTACGTCAGCAGTTGACTGACCTTCGTGGAGAAATGACAGCTGTTGCCGCCGAGACCTCTAAAGAGATGCAGCAAGTTGCTGAAGACCTCGATCCATCTATTCTTCCACCAGAAAATAAAACGCAAATTGAGTCTCAAAATGGTAATGGTGCGGTGCCAGCCCCTTCAAATGAGAATGGTGAGATTCCTGCTCCATCTCCAATCGATCAGCTGCCTAACATTCTCGATATTGAAGACGACCCCGAATCATGACAGATTTAAATAGCACGACAATTAATCCTCTTGACCAAGATGAAGGATTAGAACTGACCCTGCTCCAACATTTGAATGAGCTTCGCATTCGTCTCACTTGGGTGGCTGGGGGCATCGTTGTCTTTACCCTTATTAGTTTTATCTTTGCCGAGCAAATGATATTGTATTTGATGGTGCCTTACTTCAATATTTTTGGTGAGGGATCTGGCTTGCAAATTCTAAGCCCAACTGAGGGGATTGAAACTTACTTTAAAGTGTCTATCCTTTGTGGCGTTGTGTTATCAATGCCGCTGACCTTATATCAGCTATGGCTCTTCATTTCTCCTGGTATGACTAAACGAGAACGGCGGTCGGTTTATATATTTATTCCTAGCGCCCTGCTCCTTTTTGCTATTGGATTGGCCTTTTCTTGGTTTGTGTTAACACCCGCCGCGGTTGGTTTTCTAGCCACATTTTTAACTGATGTATTCAATCCTGAATGGCAAAGCCAAGAGTATATTAGCTTTGTTCTGAGAATGCTCTTTTGGATTAGCCTCAGTTTTCAAATGCCAATTATTATGTATTTTGTGGCTCGTGCAGGTTTAGTGACAAGTCAATCGTTAAGAGATCAGTGGCGAATAGCTGTTGTTGGTATTGCTGTATTGGCTGCGATGATCACACCTTCAATTGATCCTGTGACCATGCTTCTGACGATGGCACCCCTCAACGTTTTATACGGGTTAAGTATTGTGCTTGCTCATTATGGCTACCGTAATTTCGAGAAGCGGGTTGCGATTGATGAGCCGGACTCGGGCGAAAATTCCTAAAAGAAAATGAAGGGTCAATTGTTTGACCCTTCATCTTTAAATTCTTAAGTGTTCCGAAGTTTATAGCCGTCGTTTTATTCAAAGCAACAACTTCGTTTCACTTAACTAACATCCCCCTGAATTATTTGAAACAATTGGTAAAAATACGTTGTGCGCCCCAAATTGTGGCGGTGTGACAACGCCGCTGCTTCCGCTGACGATGTTCATCGGTGTGTACCCCGTGTAATCTGGGAAGATTTGATCAAGATTGTAATTCTGTAAACGCTTTGTCAATATCTCAGAAATAACCCGGCGATAATCGGTCGTAACTGCTAGATCTGCATTGTCATAGAGTTGTGCCGTAGCTAAGCCTGGCCAATTTCCATACATACCGCCATTTACATTTTGACCCATGACCATCATCATACCGCCATGCCCATGGTCGGTGCCACCGTCATCATTTTCACGAAGACGGCGACCAAACTCACTCATCACGGCGATTGTGATATTTTTGTTGTGGGTGGTGCCATTACAGCCATCTAAGTCAGCATAAAAAGCGGAGAGACCTTGTGATAGGGTCTCAACTTGATCGCTGAAATAGCCGCTGGAGCCATCACCTTGATTGTCATGTGTATCCCAACCACCCAAATCAACATTGGCGACCTGAAGACCTAAATCGAGTTTGATTAAGAAGGCGACCATTTTAAGTCTACGGCCGAAACTGTTGTCAGGATAAACGGCGCCATTACTCGGTTGATAATTGTCAAAATCATCTAGATTCACGGCATTAATGACGTTGATTGCCTGTTGACCCGCTTGATGGAGCTCGGTGCTATTAATTGAATAAAGTTGCTCTAACGCCGCTTTGTGTTGTTCACGCCAATGGTAAGGACCCGCATTAAGGTTAAATTGGTCTGGGTCTGTCATTGTTGTGGTGTCTGAATAGCCAACCAATGATTGCTGTGGCAAGCTGTTGGCGGCTACTGCTGGCATATAGGGCGTCGTTCCAGATGAAGGAGAGGTCTGTAAATGCCTAGTCAACCATCCTGTTGTAGATGAT
>JANQSK010000647.1 GCA_028284105.1 Anaerolineae bacterium | reverse complement strand
CGATGTGATCAAACCAATAGATATCGCCAGCTTGGTCAAATGGGGCAAACCAGAAACGTAAACGGCCGTTATTCACCTGGCCAGTAAAATTCTCCGTTGTAAACACAATTTCAAACAGCTGCCACTCAGTCGTCAAATCAACGACCTCCCCATTCAACCCATAATGTTGATAGTTGGGTTCGTGCTTTTGCAAATAAAGCGACATATCGTTGCCGCTATTTGATTTGGCAGCAAAACGGAGCGTGTAGCTTGTGTTGGCATTTAAAGTCAAGCCAGATTGGTAAATTTGAACATTGGAGCCAGCTTCTGAAATAGAGAATTGAGCCACAGAATCACAGTAGGTAGGCTCAGGAACGGCCGTTTCAAAATCGACATCCCCATCACTGTAAAAAGACCATTCACTTGTATTCGAAGTGAAATTGCCGTTTTGAATAACATTACCAGCCAGCTCATCACAGTGCGATGGTGGAACAGGAGGGGGCGGTGCTGGAGGGGGTGGTGCTGGCAGTGCAGGTTGATAATCAACAATCGAAATAACCAATTCAGGTGCTCTTGACGTTTCCCGTGTGCTGAGCTCCATACTACTTACGGCTTCTGAGGTTAATCCAAAGGAGATGAGACCCGATTCAATAACGGCCGTTGATAGCTCAATTTCAATCCAGGCATTCTCTTCGACAGAGCCCACTTCACCTAATAAAGAACCGAAAGATGGCACGCTGCTAAATGTAACATCATCCTCAATCCAGCTATCATCATCAACATTGAATACGCTAATTCCATCATCAAGTTCATCATGTGAGTAAATACGCAATACCGCTCGATCAACGCTTCCCGCAAACTCATCTAAATCAAAGCGAAGTAATCCATTTTTAGTCGGAGATGCATCTAAACTGATGTAATTAAGTGTCCCATAATTCACATTTGGCTGAAGCACATGCACAAAGGTATCAGCAACGGCCGTATTGGTGATAGTTGTCATCACAGGTTCTGGCGTTTCTGTTGGGGTTGGTTGAATGGAAATCGGAAAATCTGTCGGTGTAGCGGTTGGGACAACTGGCGTATCTGGCGTTGGTGTTTCAGTCGGCGCCATTTCCGTGGCTGTTGGTTCAATCGTTGAAGCAACGGTTGGTGTGGCAGTTTGAGTTCCGTCTCCAGCTATTTCATCATCTCTATCACCAAACATTAAAATAAGCTCTGGTGGATTGTCTGATTCACGGCTTAAAAACTCAAATTGCGTTGGATTTAATGTTTGTAAGCCAAAGCTAACCAAACCGGATTCCGTCACATATTGCGTTACGTCAATTTCTACCCAGCTATTAGCCCGTGCACCACTTGAGCGAGACAGCATTGTGCCCATTTCAGGCGCATTGTCATAATTAATTTCTAATTCGACCCAGCTATCATCCTCAACCGAGAACAAGGCCACATCTGACGTGTTGGCATCATCTAATCGTAATCGCAAAATGACATCCGCTAGCGATGTTGGCAGTTCAGGAACCTCGAATCGAAGATACACCTCACTCAAGCTCGTTTCCAAGTCCAAAGTTGACAGACGACCAAAATTTTCTGATGTCCGCTGTGCTGATACAAACGCGTCAGCAACAGGTGAAAGGATGAGAATATTAGGTGTAGGTGAAGCAGTCGGTGTTATGAGCTCACTTGATTCGGCAGGTGTTGCTGTTGCAGTTGGCGTAATTGTGATCTCTGAGTTTTCTTCCTCAACGATCGCATCTGATTGTTGTAACACGGCCTTTTCTGTAGGGGCAGTTGTCGCAAATGGTTGTGAAGTGGCTGTTTGAGTGGGTGTCGACGTTTCAATGGAGGCTATTGATTCCATTTCCTCGCGAACATTGACAACAAAACCTGTGTAGTCGTTCAATGGTGAAGGATTAAGGTTTGACTCCAATCGACTTGAAACAAGTGCCTCGGTTGCTGATGAATTGATAGCTCGATTGACCAAAAGGCCAAACAAGCCAAGCAAAAGCAGAATGCAAAGGAGCAATCCGATGAGCTGTCGTTTTTTATTTTTTCCCAAATGAGCGTCTAGGCGTTTTACCTGCATCTGCGTTTACCAATACATATATTCTGTTGGAGACAAAGTTGCTGTTCCGATACACGTTAAACTATACAATTCCCACTAGGACCCACTCAATCCCACAACTTTGCTATATAATCCGAGACGGGACTAAAAACCCACTTTAAATTTAATCAATTGAACTTACTAAAGAAATTACTCCAACACCTTATTTGGACGATATGACACAGAAACAAGGTATGACAATCGCCATCGATGGCCCTGCCGCGTCAGGCAAAACAACAGTGGGCAAAAAACTTGCAGATTTGCTCAACTATTTATTCCTAGATACTGGCTGTATGTACCGTGCAGCCACATTAGCCGCACTGAAAAATGACATTGATGTTCATGACGAAACGGCAGTTACCGAACACGCAAAAACGATCGATCTCATCATCAACTCCACCGATTTGGTTGAAGACGGCCGTTTATATACCGTCTTACTCAACGGTGAAGATGTAACGTGGGACATCCGCACGCCCGCCGTGGATGCCAATGTCTCTCAGGTTTCAAAATATCTTGGGGTGCGCAACGAGATGGTAAAGCGGCAGCGGGAATACGGCCGTAAGGGAAATGTGATCATGGTGGGTCGTGATATCGGCACGATTGTGTTGCCAGATGCCCCGCTTAAACTGTATATCACGGCAACGGCTGAAGAACGTGCTCAGCGCCGCTGGCAAGATCGCCAAATGCAGGGTCATGAAGCTAGCTTTGACATTATTTTGGAAGATGTTATTCGACGCGACAATATTGATAGCCAAAGAAAACATTCTCCGCTCAAACCCGCTGCTGACGCGATTGAAATAGATACAACTCAGCAATCTGTAGACCTCATCATCAAACAAATTATGACGATGATTCAAGAAAAGCAGGAAGTGCATTAGATGGCGCTGTTTCAAGAAATGGTCCTCACCACCGCAGTAGGCGGTCAAATTGTAGGCATTGAGCCAGGCAGTGTAGCTGATGATATCGACCTGCAAATTGGGGATGAACTCCTTGGCATCAACGACAATAAGGTTGAAGATGTTATCGATGTGCAATATTACAGCGCCGAAGAATCGCTTGAGCTATTAATTCGTCGTGGGGAAGAGCTATTCATTTATGAAGCAGAGCGTGAGTATAACCAAGCCTTAGGGCTCGAATTTGCCCACCCCACTTTCGACACCGACATTCGCCGCTGCAACAATTTATGCGAATTTTGTTTCGTTTTGCAGATGGCTCCTAAATTTCGACGCACCCTTTACATCAAAGATGACGACTATCGCTACTCATTTTTATTTGGTCACTATGTGACGCTAACCAATCTCAGCGACCACGATTGGTGGCGCATCAAAACGATGGGGCTGTCCCCGCTCTATGTTTCGGTCCATGTCACTGACCATGAGCAACGTCGCCTCTACCTTCGCAACAAAACGGCTCCTGACATTCTTGAACAGCTTAAACAGCTTCAGGAGTGGGGCATCGAAGTACACACCCAGCTTGTCATTACACCGAATGTGAATGACGGTGAGAAGATGCGAAAATCGATTGATGATTTGACAGCGTTTTGGCCGACGGTTCGCTCCATTAGTGTGGTGCCTGTTGGCCTCACCAAACAACACAAATACAGCATGCGTCCACATACTCAAGAAGAG
>JANQSK010000353.1 GCA_028284105.1 Anaerolineae bacterium | reverse complement strand
CTCATTTTAAAAATTTGACAGATGCCACTTGCTCAAGTGGTAGTTAAGAGTCCGCTAGATCGTATGCAAACGGCCGTTTGCTGCGGCATCTACGGGCTTGCGAGCGAGGAAACATGACATTTGACCTAAGTCTAAAAATATCAAAAACAAAATCTATTCTTGCAATTGGGCTGTTCGTATTGTTGGCGATTGGCTTAAGCGGCTCGTCTTTCGTACTGGCAGCCAACACCCCCACCATTGACGTATGGTACGGATTAAACCAGTCATTTGGGCAAATTGGCACTGTCCAATCGCATGTCAATATCTTTGGGAATGTGTCAGATCCAGACGGCATTGATACCAGCAAGCTCACCTATTCATTAAACGGGGGAGCGGCTCAACCCTATTCTATTGGCCCCGATAATCGTCGGTTAGCTTTACCCGGCGACTTCAATATTGATATTCCCAATAGTGATTTAAACGAAGGAGCCAACAGTTTGGTGATAACGGCCGTTGACAATAGCAACAACACAGCAACCGCTACCGTCACCATTAACTTTTCTGACCAAAACAATTGGCCCACAAACTACACGGCCGATTGGAGCACAGCCTCAAAAATTGAGGATGTCGCTCAGGTCATCGACGGGGATTGGGCATTAAACGCCAATGGGGTTCGCACAAATGCAATCGATTATGATCGCATCATTGGGTTAGGCGACATCACATGGACAGACTACACTGTTCTTGTTCCTGTCACCGTTCACGCCTTAGATTCCGACCCCGGTGCCTATCAAGCGCCAAGCAACTTTCCAGGTGTTGGTCTGATTACCCATTGGCAAGGACACTATGATCAATTTGGCAGTCAGCCCGATTGGGGTTGGGACAATATTGGCGCATTTGGTTTGTATTCCTGGCCTCAAGGGACAGATGGCCAGTATCAAATCATCGTCCACAGTGGTCGTCAACAAGCATTCGAACCCAACGATCCAGCCATTCAGTTTAACACGCCGTACTGGATGAAAATGGAAGTTGAAACCCGCACAGGACAAACCGCTTATTATCGCTTTAAAATGTGGCCTCAATCTGAATCTGAACCTGCCGATTGGAATGTTGAAGGTCCAGGACGCAATGGTGAACCAGGACAGGGCTCACTCTTGCTAGTAGCACATCATGTAGACGTCACATTTGGTGATGTGGTCGTTAGCACTGGCAACGTCACGCCTCCACCCACTGAATTTGATTATCAGATTTTCTTACCTTTAATAAGAAGGTAACGAGGAAATAGTGTAGGAAAACAAATTAAAAAGGGGTTGGAAACTAGTTTCCAACCCCTTTTTATATTCTAAAATAGATTTGGTGGATTCTTTTCTCTTCACCTAGAAGAGTGTTTCGATTTCAGTAATGATGTTGACTTCTTCTAAATCAAGCACAGCTGGAATCATGACGTGGAAAATGGTCCCTTTACGGAATTCGCTCTCAAACCAAATACGGCCGTTGTGCATTTCAACCAAATTTTTCGTGATATTTAAGCCCAATCCCGTTCCAGGAGATTTCTTCGCTAGCTCATCACTAGCACGGAAAAACTTATCAAAAATGCCAGTTTGATCTTCTTTACGAATACCTAAGCCCGTATCCGCTACAGAAACATGCACCATGGCCGTTTCTTCATCACCGTTCAGCTCAAACGTTTCATTTGCTGAAATAGTGATTTTTCCATTTTGGGGGGTGTATTTGTAAGCGTTGCTTACCAAGTTGGTAAATATTTGAACCAACCGGGTGCGATCCCCCTTAACCAAGGGCAAATCAGTTGGAATATCCAATTTCAACGTTTGTTCTTTGGCATCAATCTGCGTCATCGTTGAGTGCATCACTTCATCAATTAGCTCTTGTAGTGACACCAAATCCGTTTTTAATTCCAAATGCCCTGCTTCAATTCTTGAGACATCTTCAAGGTCTGAAACCAAGCGCTTCATGCGCTTAACGTTGGCACGTAAAGTCGACAAAAATGAATGTTGTGTTTCATTCACATCACCAAAGCTGCCAGATATCAACAAATCTGTGTACCCCTGAATGGTGGTCATCGGCGTTTTAAGCTCATGGGAGACAAATGAGACAAACTCTGTTTTTGCATTATTAGCAGATTCAACGACCTCGTATAGCTTGCCATTGGCAATGGCAATCGCTGCGTGGGTGCATAATCGCTGTAGGAAAGCCATTGTTTCGTGCTCCCACTGTTTTGCAGTGCTACTTTCAAGCAACAGCATTGCCATAATTTGTTGTTCACGTTTAATTGGAATCGCTAATTGGCTTTGCGCTCTGGCTAAAAGCCCCGCCCCATTGGTTTCAGGGACATACGCCATCTCTTCTGTTTGACAGGCCTGTTTGACGGCAGGCAGCTCATCTGGGAGCAAAAACTGATTATTATCAATTGCCGTTTCATAACTGTACCCTTGAGCGGCCAACACGTTGGTCTGCCCATCAACAATTTCGCCTAAAATTCCGGCTTCGGCTTTTGAATAGCTCATCGCCCATTCAAGCGTTATTTCCATCGCCCGTTTTGCATCGAGTGTTGCATTCAATTGCGCGTCGATGGTTTGCATCGTGGCAAACTCTTCCATGCGGGCTTGTTCACGATCAAATAGTCGTTTCTTTTCTAAGCTGGCCCGAATACGTGCTTTGAGCAACATAGGATTAAACGGTTTGGGTAAATAATCTTCTGCACCAAGCTCAATCCCTTTTACGACGCTACGCATATCATCTGCAGCAGAGATCACAATAACTGGGATATATTGCCATTTTGGATGTTTCTTGACGACTTCCAACACTTCATAACCGTTCATAACGGGCATCATGATATCAAGGAGGATGAGATCAAAGCAGTTGCTTTTAAGCAGGTTAATCGCAACACGGCCGTTTTCGGCTGCCATTGTCTCATACCCCTGTCGCTGGAGTCGCCTAGTGATCAAATCTCGATTCATCTCGTTGTCATCAACAACAAGAATACATACTTGATTAGACTTCATAAGCTCTACCATGCCCCCAAGGCAAACAAATATTGGTACGTTGTTTGGTTTAAGATTTGTTTACTTTTGATCATACGATCCTCGACTTTTGATGTCGTTTTCTCAGTACAAATTAGACGGATTGTCTGTTACTATCGTTTTTAATAAGCCTTCTATTTTGGCTAAAAGCTGTGGCATGTGAATCGGTTTCGTTGTGTAATCATCACAGCCCGCTTCAAGGCATTTCTCTCTGTCGTCAGCCATCGCATGTGCCGTTTGTGCAATAATCGGAATATTCCGCGTTGCATCATTGGCTTTGATTAGGCGGGTTGCTTCCCATCCATCAATGATTGGCAGACTCATATCCATTAAAATCAAATCTGGATCTTCACTAAGTGCCATTCGGACGCCAACTTCTCCATCTTCAGCTTCTAGAACCACATATCCTTTTCGTCTTAATCGACGTGAGAGCATATCTCGGTTCATTTCGTTATCCTCTACAAGCAATATGGTTGTCATTGCTTTATCCCTCCTGAAGCACCCCTTTTCTTACGTATTGCCCCAACAAATTTGAGACTTGTTCTAATAACTTTGTTCGATCAAACGTTCCTTTTTGTAAGACATCTTGTACATTGCCATTAAGCGCCATCCGTTCAGTAATAGACAGTTCCTTGGCAGTAATCACAATCGTTGGGATTTTGCACCACTCCGGGTTATTTCGTAGGTTTGAAATGAACTGGAAACCGTCCATTTCGGGCATCATTAAATCAAGCAGGATAAGGTCAGGCATTTCATCTGCAAGTGCATTTAAAGCGATGAGGCCATTCTCAACGGCCGTTACCCGCCAGCCCACCTTTTCTAGCGTTCGTTCCATCAGTTCACGCGTTGGCAAATCATCTTCAACAATCAACACGTGATGCTCCCCGACAAAGCGAGGTGCTGACGTAATCCGATAGCGTTCAAGAACGTGAACCAATGTTTGTTTGTCGATGGGTTTCATCAAATAGTCGGCAGCGCCAAGGGCATACCCCATCTGCTTGTGCTCTACCATCGTGACAATAATGACAGGAATGTCAGCTAATTCGGGATTATCTTTGAGGCGAGATAAAACAGTCCATCCGTCCATACTGGGGAGTAATACATCAAGCGTAATGGCGTCTGGTTTGATTTCGGCAGCCATTCGCAACCCTTCTTGCCCATTTACGGCCGGATGAACGCGGAACCCTTCTTTTACCAAATGCCGCTTAATTAAATCGCGGGCAATGGCATCATCATCGATGACCAAAACCGTCCCCATCTTATCTTGTGCTGTTAATTCACCCGTAAACAAAATGCCATCTTCCGGATCATCCAACACAATTTCAGGTACGGTTGGTTTTTGAGGTTCTGCGGGAAGGTAGACAGTAAATGTAGAGCCTTTATCAACTTCACTTTCAACAATAATGTCACCACCCATCATATTGCAGAACCGACGGCTAATGGCTAATCCTAAACCAGTTCCACCATATTTTCGTGTCGTAGATGCATCTGCTTGCGTAAATGGTTCAAACAAATATTCAAGCTTATCTGGAGAAATGCCAATGCCCGTATCGATGACCTGAATTTGAATCCAATCCCCTTCATCCCCCATATCCTCACGGGTTGCATTGATGGAGATGGTGCCTTCTTCAGTGAATTTTGAGGCATTGCTCAGCAAATTAAAGAGTGTTTGACGAACTTTCGTTTTGTCCGCCTGCATGGTGCCTAACTCTTCATCACTTAAAACGAGCTTATTTCCTTTCTTTTCAACCAAGGGTCCAATCGTATAGGCGACGTCTTCAAGTAATTCAGACAATGAGAAGGTCTCCATGAAGAGATCCATCTTACCCGCCTCAATTTTCGAGAGATCAAGAATATCGTTGATAAGCTCTAAGAGATGACGCCCTGCTTTCTGAATTTTTTGCAAATCAGGGATAAATTCTTCTTGACCAAAATCTGTTGCATCTTCTTCAAGCATCTCACTATAGCCAATAATTGCATTGAGCGGAGTGCGTAATTCATGGCTCATATTGGCCAAGAAGGCACTCTTGGAACGGCTGGCGGCCTCAGCAGCTTCTTTTGCCTGGCGAAGCTCATTTTCATGATGCTTGTGATGTGTGATGTTGGTTACGGTTCCCATATAGGCAGGCTTGCCTTTATATTGGGTCACAACCGTTTTCATCTGTGCAATAATCTGCACATCGCTTTCTTTTGAGCGTAAATTGATTTCGATATTGTTGGGGGTGTGGTTATTGGCGGTGGCGCGTTCGTAATACTCCATCGCCATATCGAACTCTTCAGGATCGATAATGTCTGAAAATGGCAGGTCGGCAATCTCTTCGAGAGAATACCCCAGCATGTCAGCCATCGCTTGATTGACAAACGGTAAACGGCCGTCTTGCATAATAAAGACACCATCTTGCATCGAATTAACCAGCGTTCGATACTTATTTTCAGACTCATACTGAGCCCGTTCAGTTAAATGACGCTGGCTCACATTGCGCACCGTGGCGATATAAAGGCCTTCCTCATCAATCTGGGCTTCATTAATGGTGAGTTCAACAGGGAACTCTTCTCCATTTTGTTTTAATCCGATCAATTCGTAAGGGCTATTATCTTCAATGGCCGCATCAAGCAGCAGTTTAAATGCCATGGTTAATTGTTGTTCGGTCCCAACCACTTCAGGCTGTAAAAATCGTAATATTGAGAAATGCTTGGTTAATGAGTTTTCATATCCAAACATGCTCAAAGCAGCAGGATTCATCCATTCAACACAGAGGGATTCTTTCTTGAATGTGATAATGCCATCCAGCGTATTATTTACAATCGTTTCATTTCGTGAACGAATATGGGAAAGCGTATCCAACACTAAGTTGAATTTTTGAAGGAGATCATTTGCAGCGCTGTTAGAAACCTCAGGTAATCTCAACGAGAGATCGCCTGTTCCTGCCAATTCATCTAAAACATCAACTATATTTTTCATTGCCACACGTTTCTACCGATACAATTTTTGTGTAAACAGAATGAACTTTTTAAATTAGGATAAGAACAGATTCTTCCATTTACTTCGAATCCAAAGCGGAGCCAGTATGTGTGAACTCTACTTTGGACTACCTCAACTTAAATCAACGGATGAAGTAGATTCGTTTTGCTTCAGAACTATCGGCTCCTTCCCCGAGGCTAACTGCATTCTGAAACAATTCGTTTCATTTAATATTTAATTTCTGTTTTGTGTTTGAACCTTCTACACATGCGAGACTGCTGCACATAAAGCGTACTGATCTAAGGTTTCATTCAACCTTAATTGAAGATTACGCTTTAACTTAAAGTGTGAGCGTTACATCTCAAGTTAAGCTTGTCTTATAAGGGGTTAAATAAGGGGGTCTAAAGCACGCCAGAGGGGGCCATCTTGACGAAGCCCACGGCGGTCAAGGTCGCTATTTGCCAGAATCACGGATTGATGGCAGCGCGCTGTTAATCCACGAATAATTCGGCTGAGCAGTTCATTGCGAATGGCAAAATCATTTTCTGCCGTCCAAAGTTGATCAGGATCGTAGCTTTGGGCAAGAACAAACGCGTTGCTCAAGGGTTGATTGGGGATGTCCCACCAACCAGAAGCGGCCGTTTCTAGCCACACCTGCACATCAACTGATTTCCCACCTAGTAAATAGCCATAAATCGTCGAAACGAGTATGCCATCAGGATCTGGTGGGTCACCTAGTTCGGGAGGATTGG
>JANQSK010000350.1 GCA_028284105.1 Anaerolineae bacterium | reverse complement strand
ATTCCCAGCACCGTTCGCCAACGTCGCGGGATAGATATTGCTGCGGGGTGCGGGCAGTTGAAGCATGAACAGGAAAATTAGGGTCAGGATTTTTATTTAACAACATTTTCTGAACTCTGTTGAGGAGAAACTATGTATAACACACTCATTGATGCACAAACCGTCCAAGACCACATCAACGACCCGAATTGGATTGTGGTTGATTGCCGATTCCAGTTGGCAGATGTGAATTGGGGTCAGGCTGAGTACGAAAAAAGCCATATTCCTGGTGCAATTTATGCGCATTTGGATGATGATTTAAGCAGTCCCCCTGTGACGGATCATGGTCGTCATCCACTCCCATCACCTGAAGCCCTTACCGAAACATTTAGCCGTATGGGAATTGATGCGAATAAGCAGGTCGTTGCTTATGATAATGCCAATGGGATGGTCGCCTCCCGACTATGGTGGATGCTTCGCTATATGGGGCATGAATCTGTTGCCGTCCTTAATGGTGGATGGGCAGCTTGGGAAGCTTCAGGATTTGATACTTACTCAGGCACTGAATTAAATCCTCGAACGATGTTTATTGGAGAAGCTAATGAAGATTGGTTGGTCCAGATAGAAGATATTTCTCCTAATCCTATTTTGATCGATTCCCGTGCACCAGGGCGGTATGCTGGCGAGTTTGAACCACTCGATAATAAAGCAGGTCATATCCCCGGTGCCGTCAATTTCTTTTTCCAAACCAATTGGGATGAAAACGGCCGTTATCTTTCAACTGACACAATCAAAGCACAATTAGAAGCATTGCTTGATGGCAAATCCGCTGACGAAGCGGTCTTCTACTGTGGGTCAGGGGTCAGCGCCTGTGTTAATCTTTTGGCCTTAAAGCATGCCGGGTTGGGAAACGGCCGTTTGTATGCCGGCTCATGGAGTGAATGGAGCAGCACAGAGAATCCAATCGAGACAAGCTAAATGAAACATGCTCTTCAGTCTATCAAAACTCATTCGCAAAAAATTCGTCAGCTCGAAGCTGAATTTGCGTTGGCACGTGAAGAGCTGCAAGAATCAGAACGTGTTTTGGCAGAAGAACAAGCGGCCGTTAACGCTTTCCGAATGTATTGTCGCTTAACCATTGGGCACTGGGTTGATACATTGATCGATCTACGATCTGAAAAACAATCGTTTCTAACCCAAAAGCGACTTCTTCAACAAGATTTGGGCATCGAGTCTGAATCGGCTAATTCTGGGCAAAAGGAACAGGAAAAATCCGCCAAGCAAACGACTAATAAAGAAGACCTTGATGACTTAACTGCCTCAATTTTGGAAGAACTCATCGATGCGGATGCACAGCGAGATGCTGAAAAGTCGCTTTATCGTGACTTGGCGCGGCGCTTTCATCCGGACTTAGCCAATAATGATGTTGAGAAGGCTTATCGGACCTCAATCATGTCAGCCATAAACATCGCTTATCAAGAGCATGATATTCAAACGCTCCGCGACCTTGCTGGAGAGATTGATCCTGAAACAGTCGCTGAGATTGAAGCCATCGATTCAGTTCAAGTTCGTAATTTACGTCAGCAAGTTGCAAGATGCCAACGGTATCAAAGAAAAGTGAAACAGCAGCTAAAGGCGCTTCGCGAAGAAAATACAGCGAAATTATGGCAGAAATCCCAAGAAATTGATCAAACAAAAGCGACCGATTGGTGGCATGCGATCAAATTGAGCCTTGAAGAAGATGTTGTGGATTTGAAAGATGAGGTTGAAATTCTAAAGGGTGAGGTTGACGTTTTGGAGCAAAAAAAGGAAGAACAAGAGGCACTTTCAAATAAGTAAGTTGAATAAAATCAATGCAATGGCTAAGCAAAATAAAAAGGGAACCGTTTATAACTTGATAAACGATTCCCTTTTCTGCTCCTGTGAACATCATTCACGCTTGCGGGAGAAGCTCCTGGAAAATTGACCCAAGTTCTAAACTTGAAATCGGCTTTGGAATATACTTCGTTGATTGAGTCGGCATTAATTTTGTAAAAACTGACCAATGAGTTTGCCCATTCAAAAGGGCCAGAGGCGTTACTGCGTCTTCTTCTTCAACAGTTGGTTTTAAGATAGCAAATCCTTGGCAATGTTCTTGCTTCAAATCAAAAATCAGCATATCAGGATTTGCTTCTTTTGCTTTTTTAACGGCATCTAACCCACAGTTTGCCTCATGGACTAAAAATCCAAGATTTTCAAGTAAAACCTTTAAAAGATGACGAGTACCTTGTTCATCGTCGACAACTAATATGGAATGTTTGGGAATGGAACGCCTCTTCATTGTATTCTCCTGTGAATGTCCTTCCTCAACACTTCAAGAGGGTAACTGTGGTGGTGGTCAAATATAGGCTAAATTGTTGGTATTTCGGGGTACTTCAGAAATTTTGCTTGCGTTAGGACTATAGTAATAGGACCTACTTACGGCCTTCATTACAACTCAGCACCAAACGGTCAGGATAAACCTGCCCGAAAGACCAGTTCAAAAAAACGAATTATTGGGCATAATAATGTCATATCGAAAAGACTAAAATGTCTGTATTTTCTCTAATGCTATTTTGGTTTTTACTTAAATTTAGGAGTTAACAGTATGCATGGAAGTGGTTGGTGGGCCTATATTTCCCACGACGAGAAAGCTGACAAACCACAAATTTCAAAAGAACTTTTATGGCGGGTATGGGATTTTGCACAACCTTACCGCCTACAGGTCATTTTGATGTTTGTCACCATTTTATTGATAACGGGGACAACATTATTAACCCCCTTATTAATCAGAGAATTAATTGATGTCGCCATACCTAATGGCGATTTGAGGCTTGTCACCCTATTAGCAGGTGGAATGGTATTAATTCCCCTTGTGAATGGTGCAATTGGTGTTTGGCAGCGTCATTTAAATTCCCAAATTGGCGAAGGGGTCATCTATGATTTAAGACGATCTCTGTACGAGCACATGCAAAAGATGTCGCTGCGGTTTTTCACCAAAACACGGACTGGTGAGTTAATGTCTCGACTAAATAATGACGTGGTTGGGGCTCAATCAGCTATTAGTGGCACAATCGTCACCATCGTTTCGAACATTGTTTCGCTTGTTGGGACTTTGGCGATTTTGATTGCACTGGAATGGCGTTTAACGCTTTTGGGCTTAATCATTGTGCCCTTATTTGTTTTGCCGGCAAGACGCGTGGGTCGAATTTTGAGAGACTTACGTCGCCAATCTATGGTGATCAATGCAGAGATGAACTCAACGATGAACGAGACGCTTAACGTCAGCGGTGTACTGCTCGTTAAGCTTTTTGGGCGTCAATCGAGAGAAGTTAATCGTTTTAGCACCGATGCGGCAGAGGTTCGTGATATCGGCATTCGCTCAGCAGTTATTGGTCGCTGGTTTTTTGTAATGTTAAGCGTAATCGGGGCTGTGGGAACGGCCGTTGTGTATTGGGTGGGTGGTTTCCTAGCCGTTCAAGATGCCTTTACTGTTGGTACGATTGTGGCATTTGGTAGCTATTTAACACAGCTGTACGGCCCGCTTATGTCATTGACTAATGCTCCTGTTGAATTTGCACAAAGCATGGTCAGCTTCGAACGCGTATTTGAAGCGTTGGATATTCCGGTTGAAATAGAAGAAAAAGAAGACGCTGTTCATTTGGAACATGTTGATGGACAACTCATTTTCGAAAACGTCGACTTTGATTACGAACCTGAAGAAAATCAGCCAGCCGGTCTTGAAGAAGTTGAGCGTTTTTCTTGGCGAGGCAGTGGTGTTCGTCTCAAGCGCGGCAAGGAAAAAGACGGCGAATCTGGTGAAGAAATAACGCGTGCTCAAACGCATCGTTTGGCTTTGGAGGGAATCAGCTTCTCAATCAACCCTGGTGAGCTAGTGGCGTTGGTTGGCCCAAGCGGGGCTGGTAAAACAACGACAACCTACATGATTCCCAGATTGTATGACCCTACAAACGGCCGTATTTTGCTGGATGGGCATGATTTGAAAAACCTCACCTTAGACTCACTAGCAGAAAGCATTGGTATGGTGACACAAGAGTCTTATCTCTTCTACGACACAATTCGAGCCAACCTCTTGTATGCACGGCCAAATGCGACCGAAGATGAGATGATTGCAGCAGCAAAAGCAGCCAACATCCATGATTTTATTGCAGAATTGCCTGACCAATACGACACGGTTGTAGGTGAACGGGGCTACCGTTTAAGCGGGGGTGAGCGCCAACGAATTGCTATTGCTCGCGTTATTTTGAAAGATCCACAGATTTTGGTTTTGGATGAAGCAACTTCCCATTTGGACTCATTATCAGAAGCATTGATTCAAGATGCGCTCCAAAAAGTGATGAAAGATCGAAGCAGTTTGGTCATTGCCCATCGCCTCTCAACGATTTTGGCAGCGGACAAGATTTTGGTGATGCAAAACGGCCGTTTAGTTGAACAAGGCACACACGATGAGCTACTCGCATTAGATGGACTATACCGCGATCTTTATGAAACCCAGTTCAAAGGTGAATTAGCACCTGTCTAAAATTTAGGCATAGTTGACAATTACGAGGTGACACTCGAAAATTGTCAGCTATGTCTGTTTTGATTTTTGCAAATGGAATCATTGAAGATGTTGAATGGATACGGCCGTTTCTCAAAGAAGCAACGGCCGTTATTGCTGCCAATGGAGGGAGTCAAC
>JANQSK010000331.1 GCA_028284105.1 Anaerolineae bacterium | reverse complement strand
AGGTGAGGTCATCTTCTGGTAATGCATTGTCTTGGTCTACTGTGATGCTCGAGGCAATCAGGCTTGGAATGCCAAACCCAGGGTCTGATGGTGCTTCTGAAATGGGACCTAATGCTACAGGTGTGTATAAAACAGTACCTAAGCTGGCGTCATCAAAGAAATCTAAAATACTCGCATCAATGAAGCTCTGGTCTATGCTTCCCCAGTAGTTGTTTGGCAGATCAAATGTTACGCTTTGGTCATTTGCCTCAACCGCATATTCTCCATTCCCATAAATATTATTATTTTCGATTATGTCTATAAATTCAAATTGCCCAGCAAATCTTATACCGTCTTTTCTATTAGCTACAATGGTATTGAACTGAATATCATTAGGATTGGACACACTCCCAGCATTAAATAAACCATCTTCTCCATTTCCTGCAATTGTATTGTAGCGAACCTGAATATTGTCCCCGATAATGAATAATCCTACTGTGTTATTTTGTAATATTGTGTTAGAAAGAACAATTGATTGATCAGCAACGACAATCCCATTAACATTACTCAAAATCGTATTTCCAATTATTTCAATAGGGTGAGTGGAATTATCAAATATTCCTGCCTGGTCGTTAAATCGGAACAAACTATTTGTTATAGAACGCGTTTCTGTTGAAGCTTCCCCATCATATGATGACACACCAAATTGGGCATACTCAACAGTCACATTATCAAAGACTCCGTTGCTATTGTCTCTTAAAGTTATGCCGTTCCAACTAACTGTTGTATTTCGTGTAAATAAAATGGGTTGAGTTGGTGTCCCTTCTGCAACAATCCCTCCACGCACATCTAGCTCATAAAAGCCATCAAAGCGAACTTCTACCCCTGCCTCAATCGTCAAGGTAGACCCTGCCATCACCAAAATATCCCCCACTACAATGTATGGACTGTTGGCTAATGTCCAAGTTGTGTCCTCTTCAATAAATCCGCTTACATTTGTATTTAATTTGGTATTAGAAGATTCATTTTCTAGTTCTTCTCCAAGACTAAGCAACTCTAAGAAATCAAGTTTCTTAATTGAAGTCTCTGAATTTGAAACTTCTGAAGATTTGACTTCAACTTCAAGCATTGAAGAAATGGGGTTTGAATCAAAATATGTAATTGGACTTGCAGCCTTTGCAAGGCTAGTCAAAAGCAAGAAAGATAAAAGGAAGCCACTCCCAACAGCAACAGTTAGTCTAATAAACAGATTCCCTCGTCTCATAAAACCCTCTTTCAACTTTCTTATTTAGACAGGGGCCAAAATCACCCGTGACCAATTTGTCACATTTTCCCCTAACGTAAATTCTTCTTCCTAAACCTTACAAGAAAAGGCTTTCTTATGTGCTTAAACAGGAGCCACATTTTGAACAACATGGCTCCTGTTAGAACATTTGAATATCGAAGTTATTATTTCTTTTGAGCTAAAATTTCTATTCTTCTTGAAATCACAATATTTGTGACAACACCCACAAATAATCCGATCCCATATGGCCCAAAATAATTGACCCCTTCTAATGCTATAAAAACTGCTCCAATCGTTCCTCCCGCTCCAAAAGCAGCCAATAAAAGGACAATTTGATTAATTGGAAGTGGGTCATCTGACATGGGGGGAAAGTGCCGCTTGAGAGAGTAGAATAAGATATATCCATACACCCAACCCATACACCCGATGCCTAAAGCTGTAAACAAAATTGACATAATACATTCTCCGAATTTATTAGGTAGCCCAATCAAGAAACAAATTGGGCCACTGCTGGACTAATCTTAAGATATTGTTGAGGGAATAATTGGTAACTTGGCTTGTGAAGATACGTCTTCTGACTTAGAAATTTGGTCTTCTAGATCCTCTTTGTGTTCCTGTTCAATATGAGAATCATTTTCTGCAGCCAAATCACTATTTGACTCATTTGATTCTGGCGCGACGGGAGTAGAAGGTGACTCTTCTTGAGTCTGTTCACCTGCTTCTAACTCTTCCCCCTCTACTTGCTCAGCTTCTACTGGTGTTTCAGGTTGAGCCACCTTTGCTGCTGCTTCTTGACTGGGTTGGCTGGGGTCAGCTTCTTCCTCAGGCGCCTCACCTGGCAACCAGAAAGTAATCACTTTCCTATTGGGATATCTAAAGTGAGGCATTCTTCGAGTTTCAACTAAACCTGCTGCCTCTGCTAGACGCAACCATCTTTTAGCATTTCCCCAATTAAAACCCAATTTTGCATCTTTTAATTTTTGATCCTCCATCATCTTTTTGACCACAAAATTCATATCAATTGACTTCATAGGATTTCGTTTTTTGTTGAGGAAGTAATCCACTTTGTTAGGTAACCAATAGGTTAGTTGGCGAATCGCTTTGCCGGTTGAGTCTTCTGCATTGACCGTAATGGCATCTTCTCGATCAGGGACTTCAACAAACAGGCCAATTTTCAATGCCTCCTCAACATCTTCTTTGGTAAAGTCACCAATTTCGTTGAGACGTCGTTCCAATCGATCTTGGTAAGCCCATCCCCAACGTTGATTAAACATCCACACAAAGGCTTTCATGGCAAACTGTGTGAGCCTATCTTCTGGATTAGGCGTCCCCACACGAAAACGCTTTGGTCGGTTGGCTTTTACAAGCTTCATGTAACTATCTAAATAGATAACTCGTTCAGCTGCCTTTTCCAATTCACGGCTGACGCTATCTTTAAGGGTCATGATTACAGCTTGCTTGTCAGCGTCCTTGATTTCATCAATGATGCGTCTGAAATCACGGTCTCCACTGACAATGGCAATGACATCTGCTTTGGTCTGTGAAGCTAAGGCTGAATGGATATCAACAATGATTTCAATGTCACCGGTGTTTTTCCCATTCATGTTTTTCTGATATTGGGTTTTTACGCCCAAATCATAAAGCTCACTCTGATAATTGCGCTTGGTTTCCCCTTTCAGTTTTTCCCAGTCCGCATAGGCCACGATGTTAAGAAGCTTTCCTTCACCCATGGCTTTGTGAATACCATTGATAATCTCTTTTGGATTCGGTTCCCAGCCTTGCTTAGAGAGTCCAATATGAATATTTTCATAATCTACAAAAATCGACCATTTCTGAACCTCAATCTTTGTTCTGTGATTTAGCAGCTCATCCAATTGCATGTAGTTGTAGCGACTAAAGGTTGAGGACGGTTTATTTGTTGGATTCCACACCGCGATATCTACATCTGTATTGGCTAAGCCAGCCAGCATCAAATCAAATGTCGGATCTGCTGTTACAAGGACCAATTGTTTTGGGGGGTTGTTTTTAAGGTGGCGCAATTCGTCAGCAATCACTTTTGTAAGTTCCTGCTGACGATTCCCATTCATGGTCAATGTTGTAAATCCGGCATCAGTGTAAGCTAAGAGACCATCACGATCTTTTTCGTAGACTACAGCTAACCGCCGATGACTATTTCCAAATGGAGCCAACCACGTCCCAAGCTGATTCGCTTCAAGCTTGTTATTGACACGATAACTATTTTCGAGTCCATCATGATATCGTTGATATTGGTCTACTACCATCATTGTGTCGTACATTGTCTTTTCCTTTTGGCCTGTGAACAGATTAAATTTGTTCACAGGCCTGAATATTCTTTATCAAATTTTTGCACTTTCTGCGTGCTTATTGATAATGATGCAATCCAATGATGATTTCTTTGGGTCAATTTAAAATTGGTTTTTATTGAGAAGTTTTTTATTGAGAGAAGGGGAGTGAATTCGAGAAGTTCCTTACAAAGTTAGGCAAGACAATGCGAAAAAAGCCCTATCCTTGACTCGACTGACTGCGCGTCAGAACGGAAATAGAAATGAAGCTACTTCAACAAATAAACAGAGTGTCTAGAAATCTAAGAAGTGCTTAGCGTTCGTCTAATTTTTCATCAATCTTTTGGAGAAGCTCCAAGATTTTCTCAAGGTCATTTTTACGGTTAAGCTTTTCAGCCCACTTCTTAGATTCTTGAGCAAATGACTTGCTTTCTTTATATTTAGCCTGCTCATAAGCTGACATCGCCAGATATCTATTGGTTTCTGAAAAATATTGTCTCGAGTTAATCTCTTGAAAGATGGCCAAAGCTTCAGTTGATAACAAATCGGCAGAAACATAATCCTTTTTAGAAACTTTGACAGCTCCTAAGTTCATAGTAACAATGCCTTCGATTTCTTTCATTTGATTTTCAATGGCCAATTCACGACCTTTAGAATACCACTCTTCTGCTTGCGCATATTGTGACTGGAGCCTAGCAACTTCACCTAAATTCACGAAAGCCCCTGCTAGACGAAATACTTCTCCTGTCTTTTCACTTAACTCTTTGCTTTCTTCAAAATAATGTATTGCTTGTGCCCAATCTTCCATATCTTGATAAACACAGGCTAAGTTACTAATGGCCCGTTCAGTTCCTGGTACATAGCTGTCAGCTTCATAAAGAGCTTTGCTTTTTAAGTGAGCTGCTAACGCTTCCTCTTTATCCCCTTGATTCCTATAAATTAAGCCAAGCAGATTAATCCCCATTGCTTCTGTCCGTTTATCTTCAACTGCCTCAGCAATAGCGGTGCCTTTTTTACATCGTTCAAATGCCTTTGACGGATTGCCTTGTCGATAATCAAGCAGTCCCCCCCAAACATAGATTTGAGCGGCAAGCTTATTTTCAACACCATCGAGCGTTTCAAGCCCTCTTGATATCCAATCTTGTGCTAATTCAAACCCTCCTAAAGCCTCCGCTACATGTACAAATTGATAGCAAATGTAGGCTTGGTCATAAATGGAAAAATGATTGTTTGATTTTGCCAGCTCGAGGGCTTTCAAATAATTTTCTTGTGCTTCTTGATGCTGACCAATTTTCCACTGTATCGTTGCCGTTCCATCCAGAATTTCAAATGACCATCTTAAAACCTGTTCTGGTGTAATCCCTTGTTGAATCTCCCTGTGTGTTGGAGGAGATTGATTAAATAGGTCTAAGAGCTCTTGTGCGCGTGAATACCATCGCAAAGCATCATTATTTGACCACGTTTCTAGGGATCGTTCAGCTGCTTGCATGCAATACTTCACACCAAAATTTCTATCCATACCTAAATAAGCATGATGAGCAATTTTCTGAACAACCGTAAGATCGTTAGAATCTGAAAAACGAAGCAATCCACGCACAATGATTTGATGTAGCCGCCTTTTGAGGGCGTCCATCAATCCAATGTATATTGATTGTTGAATAATGCCATGTCGAAAGGAATAATCAATATCAGGATAAAATCCCCCAATATTTTCAATCAAATTTTTTATTTCTAATTGATCGAGATGAGAATCTAAGACTTCTTTTTCTGAATCTGAGGAGATATTCTCTAATAAAGTTCGCTCAAATTTACGGCCAATGACCGATGCTTGCCTAATAACGTTTTTACTTTCATCAGGTAGTTGCTCAAATCGAGCTTGAACAATATTCTCTACCCGGCTTGGAAGTTCTATTTCAGATATGGGGCGGGTCAGCTCCCAACCATCGCTTGTGAAAATAATATATTTCCGTTCTTTAAGCGATTGAATAAACTCTTCAATAAAAAATGGATTCCCAGCTGCTTGTTCCCAGATCATCTGATTAAATTCATTTGAGATTTTTTCTTCTCCTAGCAACAACTTTATGAATTCCCGTTGAGCTTCTTGGGTTAATGCGCTTAAACGAATTTGGCGATAGTGCTCCCATGCAAAAGAGGAATGACTCCACTCAGGTCGATAGGTTGCCAAAATTAATATAGAAAGGCGGTTTATTCGATTTAATATTTGCTTGAGAAGACTCCAACTGGCTTCATCTATCCAATGTAAATCTTCCAATATCAATACGATTGGAGCTGGTTTTGATTTTTCTTGGAGGAGGGCTTGTAGTAAACCAACTAGCCTTCTGTTTTTTAATTCGGGCTGAAGGGTTTCCACTTCAGGAAAATTGATAGGATTGTTAAGGATATAATTTAATAGGGCGACGCCTTCTTGTTGTTGTTTTTCTGCTTTATCTCCAACTCCTCTAATAATAGATTGAACCAAATTGTCCAGCTTTGCTTGTTGGTCTGATGCAGTGTCCTCTGATTTTATAGAGGCTAATTGCTGAACAATTTGTGCTACTAATGCAAAAGAAGTTGATTCGGTGTATGATTGGCACGCAGCATCTAACCTGAAATGGGGGTCATTTTCAACTTTGCTTTGAAATTCTCTCAATAGTCGGCTTTTACCGATACCGGCAGCCCCTATAATTTCAATGTATCTCCCACGATTTTGCTTCGCTTCGTCCCAATCCTGTAGCAGATTATCTACTTGATTATTTCGCCCAACTAATTCTATTGATTTATAGTTAAATTGTTCTTTTGGAGTGACTTGGAAGATTGAGTAAGGAAACCCTTGGTTATCTATGTTTTGTTCTATTTCATTAAATTCGAAATGGTTTTTCGATAGGTTCATTGTTTCAGTGTCAATTAAAACTGAACCATCATCGGCAAGTTGACATAAAAATTGAGCTTGGTCTGTAACCAACCCTTGAATTTCCCATGTATGTTCGGATTGAACATACGGCCGTTTGCTCAATACTTGTCCTGTAGCTACACCTATCTGAATCTGAACTTCTCTTATCAAATCTTGGTTCTGTTCATTATATTCACGAACGGTATTGATAAGTTCAAAGCTAGCTTTAAGAGCTCTAATTGCATCATCCTCTTTTCTTGTCGGTATGCCAAATTGAATTTCTGTAAGATTGGATAAGGTGTTACTCACATTGCCACCAAATCGTTTAGAAACGGCCGTTATACGCTTTTCAAAATTTTCTTTTAATTGAACATACTTTTCTAATGGCATCGAGTTTGAAATTTCAAAAAGACCTGAAAATTTTGCATCAATAATTGTGACTTGCCTTGATTCCTGAGCATTCATCCCAAAAAGCCTAATATTTGGGTCACCATATACTACATAAGAAGCCCAAATTGGCCTCAATGATGATTGAGAGTATGCTTGATTTCGAGAGTTTAATGCAGACTCTCCTAATGAAGCCCCCTCCAATAAATTTTCGTAAAAGCTTTCGGAAAATTGACGCGATCCAGCATCAAGCACTTTCCATAATGTCCCTATGACTGCTTTTGCTCCACCCTGAATCAATGCAGATGCTAAATCTTCAACTTCAACGGTGGGTAATAGATGAGAAGACACTTCACCTTCTGATGTCGATTTCATAGATTCACAGGCATTTAGGAAGATTATTGGATTGCCTTGAATTGATTGTTGGATTTCTGTTGCATGCAAAAGCCCATCGTGCAACTGTAATGCACTTGGTGTTGCGTGACCGGAATAATGAATTAAATCATACTGCCCGCTAGTCAACTCTCCCAAAACGGCCAACCTTGTCACCTGCCGGAGGTTTAAGAATTTTGTGTGCACCTCTTCTTTTGCTGTATCGAACAACTCAATTAAAGCTTCGCTTTCAGCACTTGAGTCAGGTAAATCCCCGGTTGGATTGCATAAAAACAAGCATCTGCGTATCTTTTTATCTTGGAGGGGCTTTCCAATTGCAAGTTGCTTATCAGATAATAATTGGCGAGTAACGGGTCTGCGAAGAACAAGAAACTCTGACCCATCATGAAGCAACTCCCATGGAATAAGAGGGTCATTAGTGCTCAAAATTAAGGGGGTTTTTTCATCTAAATCTTGAATCACCTGCTTTATAGTTTCTGGTAATAAACGTTGAAATAATAGTAAACCAAGGCGCTTAATCTTATCCTCTGAATCATTAGAACTCCTAATTACCCTCTGATATTCTGTCGCCTCAAAAGTGTTTAAGATATTAATAACAGAGTCTATGCTTTGTTGCAGCTCTTTTCTAAGGTCGCCAGCAAGATGGACTGAACCAGAAAATCCAACAGGGTCTATTTCAAGCAAATTGGATTCAACGCTTTGAGCAGGTCTGTTTAAATTGAAGAAATAATGATCCTCATGGTGTAAGATAAAAAGGGAAGCTACTGCTCTTTGCATGGTCAATCACCTCATTTAGACAGATTCAAGCAACATCAAATAAATTTGAGATGGTAAATTGAATCAATTTTTTAATTAAAAAAGCAAACAAAAGGATTGTTTGAGCTACTCTAGCAAAATATTAATGGGCACATGAAAACGCTGTTCCTGAATTTTAATATCAAGAATATATTGATTTGGCATAACATCGGAGAAATCAACAATCCCTTGACTATTACTTTGGACGCTTTGCAATAATTGATTGTCGACATCTCTGAGGGATGTGCGCACGCGTTGAACGGGTTCGTTATTATCTTTGTCTTCAAAAATCAGTCGC
>JANQSK010000320.1 GCA_028284105.1 Anaerolineae bacterium | reverse complement strand
TGGTGGGCTCATTCGCGGTTTAGACAGAGCCCTAGCTGCACGATACAGCTTCCTTATGAGCGCCCCAATTATCTTCGGAGCTGGTGTTTTGCAAGGTGTTGAAATGGTTTCAGAAGGGGGCTGGCAATCAGAAATTGGCTCTTTGGGAGTTGTCTTCATCACTTCAGCCATTGTGGGGTATGCTTGCATTGCATTTCTTATTGCATGGCTTCGTAAACAAAACCTCTACCCGTTTGCCATCTACTGTGCTTTGTTCGGAATCTTATTTTTACTCTTTTGGTAGATTAGACACCTCTTAACATCTTCTACTCAAAATCGAAAATAACCTGTTGCTTTTCCCCACTGTAAAGCAATGCTCTGTTTCATTCTTCCTTTCCCAAAATCAGAGTATAATCAAATAAACGATTTCTAAATTTAAGAATCAGAAATGTGACCAAAACGGCCGTTTGTGTGTCTAAATGGCAGAGTTATGTGATTGACAGAAAATTTTATAAAAAAATGCCTTACAAAGGCTATCAATCACCGAGTAAATCACAATCATTGAAGCTGATCTAATTTTTAAAACTTTTTGTGATTTTCCTAATACTTCGTTAACTAAGAAAATCCAATTTATTACACTGGTAGAAGTATTAAAAACTTTGGTAACAAAGTACTAATGAAATGACCTGATTCAAAAAGTCAGATTGTAAAGAAGTTAGAACGTAGTCCTTGCAACCCACAACTGCTTTTGTTTCAAACTAGGAGAAAACCCACAATGATGGAAGAACTCATGAAAATCATGCTTGAAGGCGCCCAAAAACAACAACGTCCTCAGCAACAGCGCGGCGGCGCTGGCAACGACATCCTCATGGAAATCCTTAAAGGTGCCATGGGCGGTGCGCAACCACAAACGCGTCCTCAACAGCAACAGCCCCAAAATATGCTTGATATTGCCGATCTCATCGGTGGTGTTTTGGGTGGTGGGGCAACAAGAGGCGCAGGCAATGCGGCTCAAATGAACCCGCTTCTAATGCCAATCGCCAATGCTCTTTCTAAGCGACTGGGGCTATCCCCTCAAATTACCCAAATTATTCTTAGCTTTGCGTTAGCAGCGTTACTGAATCGAGGTAAGAAGCAGATGACGCAAAGAGGACGCAGCGGTCGCCAGCAAACTCAAGAAACATATGACCTTGATGATCTTCTCGAAGGAGACTTCGCATGGGATAGCGGTATGGCACAGCAAATTGCGGCAAAAACTGGACTCTCTGAAGATGAAGCGGCCTATAATTTGCAAGAGGCAATGATGATGCTAAGTGACCATCCATTGATGGGTAAAAAATCTAAAAAAGCAGCACCAAAAGCCGAATCTTCACCAAGTCAATTAGATCATCTTCTCGATAGCTGGCAAGTAGATGGCTAGGGCAGTTTCCCGAATTGTTTACAGAATAAACTAACGAGAAATTTGGGAAAACTGTTTAGAATTTTGCTCAATCAGAACCTCATGCCAATGTCTGATGCAAAATTCTAATTCTCAAGCTGCTAATTTTTAAGGAATAAACATGAGCGACCATATAGAACGAAATATTGTAAAACAAACCTTGCCAGCTGTTGTACAAATCGTTGCCCTCAAAAAAGGTTTTTTGGGCAACTACTCTTCAGCATGGACAGGGTCTGGAACGATTGTTGATCCAAAAGGGATCATTTTAACAAACTGCCACGTAGCCAATCCAAGAGCGATGGGGATGCCTTCTCCACCAGCTGACACGCTTGCTATCTCAATCAACGAACGGTCAGATGATCCCCCAGTCATCACTTACTATGCTGACATCGTGGCCCAATCTCCTGAGCTTGATCTCGCCGTATTGAAAATCGTAGGGCGTGTTGATGGAAAATCGGTGGGCCGTTTGAAATTACCCTATCTACAAGTGGGTGATTCTGATGACCTTGAATTAGGCGACATTATGTCAATCTTTGGCTTCCCAGGGATTGGTGGTGAAACGATTACGTTTACGAGCGGTAGTGTCGCAGGGTTTACCAAACAACGTGGTGTTCGCGCTCGCCGAGCATGGATCAAAACAGATGCCACCATTGCAGGTGGGAATAGTGGGGGAACGGCCGTTAATCACGAAGGGAAACTCGTTGGAATCCCGACTCAAGCTGCGGCTGGTGAAGGCATCACTCCAGTTGACGCCCGTCCAGTAGTCGATACAAACAGAGACGGCCGTGTTGACCAACGAGACACCCCAATGGCGATTGGTGGCTTCATCAACGGGCTTCGCCCAGTCAACCTGGCAGTACCGCTGCTCCAACAGGCAGGTGTTAAGCTCAAAGGCGTCAAATCAGCAGCCCCTGCACCTAGTCAACGCAGCACCACACGCCCCAAATCGGCTGGTACTCGCAGTAGCGGAGTCACCTTTAACAACTTAGTATTCTCGTCTCGTATCACGCGAGATGGTCGTCCAATCAACCCATCTTCCATCCTGCCAAGCAGACTCAAAGCGCTCTATGCCGTTTTTGATTTCAAAGGCATGCGCAAAGGAACGCAATGGTCACAAGTTTGGTCAGTTAATGGTCAAAAAGTGATGGAGCAAAAAGACAAATGGGCTGATGGAGGTTCAGGTCGCAAGGTTATTCAACTCAATGGCAATCCTGGATTGCCTGATGGCGCTTATCACCTGGTGCTCACTGTTCGTAACGAAATTGTAGCCGAAGGTGATATCACCGTGGGTCGTAAAGATGAAAATTCTGACACTCAAATTTCTGGTCGCATTGTGACTCAACGTGGTAAAGGCATCGGTGGTGCGCTCGTGATTGCCCTCAAGCCTGGCGTTCGTGCCTCTGACTTTGTTCGGTCTCAAGACCCTAATATGGCTGTGACCTCGACTAAAACTAAGCGCAATGGAAACTTCACCTTCCCGAAACAGCTCCAAAAAGGGAGTGCTTACGGGCTCGTCGTCGTCGCTCGTGGCTATCGAGATATGGTCATTGAAGGCGCGCTCCGAATTGGTGCAAACGCTCCTGAAAAAGCACAAATCAACCCCCTTGCTATGATGAAAGGATAAACTGGACTTGGTGACTGGGGATTGGTAACTGGTAATTAGTAATTGAGGTCTCATAACCAATTATTTAGCTTCAATCAAGCAATAAAAATGGGCGCGTTTCAAATGAGTTTGAACGTGCCTATTTTTTTATTTTCTATTTTTTATTGGTTATTGATTATTGGCATTCTGATAATATGAGTCACCTTGTCACTTCTTCACCTTGTCACTAATCCACCCCTTCATCCTTCATCCCTCTGCCTTCATCCTTCGTCTGGAAACAATCTCCCATTTCCGCTATACTCCCCTTTCGACAATTTTCCAAAGGAATGAGTAATGACAGTACGAGTACGATTTGCACCTAGTCCAACTGGGTATCTACATATCGGTGGGGCACGGTCTGCCCTGTTTACTTGGATGTTTGCCCGCAAACATGGCGGTCAGTTCATTTTGCGCGTCGAAGACACAGACGAAAAACGAACTGTTGAGGGTGCTGCAGAGAGTCAAATGGCGGCCCTCCGCTGGTTAGGGTTAAATTGGGATGAAGGACCAGATATTGGTGGTCCTTATGGCCCATACATTCAAACCGAACGACGGGAAATTTATCAAAAATGGGCCAACTGGCTGGTAGAAAACGGTCACGCCTATAAATGCTTTGCCACGGCTGAAGAGCTCAAAGCGATGCGTGATGCGGGCGTCCCATTTGGATATGATCGTCGCTATCGTGACATGCCTGCTGAAGAGATTGAAAAGCTTGAAGCAGAAGGCAAGCCCTATGTCATTCGCTTTAAAATGCCATTGGAAGGTCAAACAATCATCAATGATGCCATTCGTGGTGAAGTTGTCTTTGACAACAGTCAAATTACTGACTTTGTTTTGATGAAGTCGACCGGTTTACCAACATACCACCTTGCACATGTTGTGGATGACCACACCATGAAAATTACGCACATCACGCGCGGTGATGAATGGTTGAATACAGCTCCTCTACATGTCAATATTTGGAAGGCATTTGGCTGGGATATGCCAGTTCTGGCACATCTGCCTGTCATCCTAAACCCAAGCGGCAAAGGAAAATTGAGCAAGCGCACCCAATCCTTCCAAGATGGACAATTCCAAGTATTGGTTCGCGTCAGTGAATTCCAAGAGGCTGGCTATCTACCTGAGGCAGTCAATAACTTCCTTGCTAATGTCGGTTGGGCATTTGGAGATGATCAAGAAATCTTTGAGATAGAAGATGCCATTCAGCGTTTCGAGCTTGAAGATATTAATCCAGCACCAGCACGTCTCCCTTATAGCAAACTGGACTGGATAAACGGCCAATACATTCAAGAAATGGATGAAGTCGATTTGGCAAAAGCGGTTAAGCCCTTCCTTGAAAACGCTGGTTTTGAGGTCAATGTTGAAGCCCTTTTGATTGTGATGGAAGCCATGTCAAAACGTTTAAAACGATTGCCAGAGGCTGTCGATTTCTTGCGCTTCTTGTTTGAAGAAAAAGCACTCGAAGAAACGGCCGATTCCTTAACCCACAAACAAATGCCTTTAGATCAAGCTAAAGTAGCGTATGAAGCCGCTTATGCTTTTGTTACCGATACTGATTCATTTGATCTTGACACCATCTCTTCAACAATGATGTCAATTGGTGAGGCCAATACGAGTTCAGGAAAAGCTGGCCCATTTTTAGGCAAGCTTCGCTTGGCAATGACGGGTCAAAAAGTTTCTCCACCACTTTTTGAATCGATGCTAGCACTAGGACAAGATCGCTCAAAGCAGCGTTTAGAAGAGATCTTATCTAAATTCTAAAATAATCTTCTTTCGAGAAAATAGTTTTCAATCTCAGACGCAGATGGCAATTTGTTGCCATCTGCGTTTTTTATTTTCCCTTCTAAATAAAACATGACCTCATTGTGACTTCGTCATGACTTCCTTCACATCAATCATGACCCTCAAAACGAGTAAAGTGATTTCTAACAAACACAGGAGAAATCACATGTCATTGGAAAAAAATAGACCCACCCAACCTAAGGAACGCATTATTGCCCTCGATTTTCTACGTGGATTTGCGCTATTAGGCATCTTGATTATGAATATTCAGGGGTTTTCAATGCCTGAGGCTGCTTACTTTAATCCAACAGCTTATGGAGATTTGACGGGCATCAATCGATGGGTGTGGATTTTGAGCCATCTTTTTGCAGATAGCAAATTCATGACCATCTTTTCAATTTTATATGGTGCAGGCATTTTGCTTGTGACCCAAAAGCTAGAAAACAACTGGCGAAAAGCGGCCAGTTTACATTATCGAAGAACGTTTTGGCTGTTGCTCATTGGCCTTATGCATGCTTACCTGCTTTGGTATGGTGACATCCTCGTTCTTTATGCCGTCGTTGCCACAGTTGTATTCTTCTTCCGAAAGCTTTCACCCACTTGGTTAATTATTCTAGGCGTTTTAGTTCTAGGCTTTGGCTCCTTGCTTCAACTTGGCACACAAGCAAGCCTACCCAACATGCCTGTTGAAATGCGCGAAGATCTTTTACAAGATTGGTTGCCAAATGATAACATCATTGCCGAAGAAACGGCCGTTTATCAAAGTGGTTGGCTTGATCAAATGGCCCATCGTGTACCCGCCTCCATTGGCATGAACACAGCAGCTTTACTCTTTTGGGGGATCTGGCGGGCCGGTGGCTTGATGTTGATTGGTATGGCCCTTTTTAAACTGGGTGTTCTCACAGCACAGCGTTCAACTGCATTTTATCGCAATCAATTGATCATAGGCTTTGCTTTGGGATTTCCACTTGTTGTCTATGGCATTATCAGCAACTTTAACAGCGGCTGGAGTTTTGAATATGCTCGTTTTATCGGCTCGTTGTTTAACTATTGGGGCAGTTTGGGCGTCAGCTTAGGCTACATCGCCATCATCATGCTCATTGCCAAAAGTGGTCGCTTTGAACGCCAAATACGGCCGTTTGCAGCCGTGGGACGCACCGCATTGGGCAACTACCTTTTCCACACGATTGTTGCCACTTTTATTTTTTATGGACATGGCTTGGGTCTTTTTGGTCAAGTTGAACGTATTGGACAAATTCTTATCGTTTTCGGGATTTGGACCGCCCAATTGATTCTTTCCCCAATTTGGCTACGCTATTTCAAATTTGGTCCGGCTGAATGGGTGTGGCGTTCGCTTACCTACGGCAAGCTTCAACCAATGCAGACTTCGTCTCGCAAGGTCGAAATCATCACCTAATTAACCATGAAGGCTGAGCCTGTCGAAGCCCATTATCGTTAGCATACCAACGACAAGATCAGACAACGTTATAGAAAATATGCGATGGCATGAATTTATGATTCATGTCATCTTTTTTTGAATTAGAATTTGGCTGGTTTATGGGCAGTAACGGTGCTGTACAACTGCTGGATGTGACTCAACTCACCCTCTAAATCCCCTGTTGGATAGATGGTTGGTCCAAAGCCAACAACCTTTTCTCCAAAATCAAACGATGCTAAAAGAATAGGCACATTGGCTTCTGTAGCGATATGATAAAATCCTTTCTTCCACTCGTTGACCTTACTGCGTGTGCCTTCTGGGGTGATGCATAATGCCAGTTTCTGTGCTTTTTCAAAACGCTCCACACATTGACCAACTACACCATTTGGCGAACGTCTATCTACAGCAATACCCCCAAAATAGCGAAACATCGGGCCGAGCGGTGTTTTAAAAGCAGAATCTTTGCCGAGCCAAGAAATTTTGATTCCCAGCCCATACGCCGCAAGCATCACCAACACCCAATCCCAATTTGAGGTGTGGGGTGCACCAATCACCATCACTTTTGATACATTAGGGATTCGTCCGGCAAGGCGCCAACCGAATAGTCGCAAAATGCCTGTGGCTAATCGTTCCGTAAATCCTGTCCCCATCTGAGGAACAAGATCACCCCGGTGTGGATAGCTATGCACATCTTGCTCATCCCCCAAATAATCCCCGCTGTTGAATTGTTGTGTCATTGCTGTCCTTTGCTATTCCAAGAATTTTCTACAAAATGCGAGGAAGTGTAGCTGAGCAAGCAGAGAAAACCAATAGTACAAGCACTTTTATTTTGAATTAACACTTATTGGTAAGACAAACTTTCACGCACGCTGATTCGGGCAGCGCCACGGGCAGGTAATGCACTAGCGATCATGGCAAGAATCGTGATGATGACAAGCCATAGCACAGCACCAGAAGGGGTAAAACGATACGCTAACTGTTGATTAAGCACAAAGGATAGGCCAAAGGTCGC
>JANQSK010000318.1 GCA_028284105.1 Anaerolineae bacterium | reverse complement strand
ATAAAGATGATGCGTTTTGAGAAGCTCCAAGTTGAATTGAGCCCATTCAAGCATGTCATCCTTCATATTATCGTGAGCGACTAAGGCAATGTGTTTTTTCGCACTCATTGCAATTTCAATTTTGCTCATTAATTTCTCCAATTTTTGAACTGTTCCCTTGTAAAAATAAGATGTGGTCTGCCTCGTGAAGTGCTAACGAACGGGATAGGAGGTAGACGGATTGAGGTTTTTTGTTTGATTTAATGATTTGATGCTGCCATTTTTCGATGGTTAGGTTGTTGAGTACCTGTATAAGAAGCTTTCGCTTGATGACGAACAGTTGTGTGAGTTCAAGTAGGGATAGCTGATTAAATTGAACAAGTTTGCCAAACTGACGCTCAGGATGAATATCCACAATAGCGGAGTTGCTTTGAAGAAGCGCTTGATAAATAGCTTGCGTGCTTATTTGTTCACAGTGCAAAAGATGGGCTACATGATCAATAAGGGACCACTCGTTGGGTGAAAACGGCCGTTTTCCTTCAACTTCAGTTATTCCACCACATAATTCAGTTATTGCGTCGGGGGACGCCTTCAAAAGATTGAGCACGCTTTCGATATTTGTGCCTGTCACTTTTGTAGAAATTTTAGGTTTCATTCCATGCTATTCCTTCGTGCCTGGTAAGAACAATGCAATAATCAAACCTAAAAGAGCAAAGCCAGCAAACCAAATAAAAACAGACTGATAGGTAGGCACAAGCGCATCTTTAAAACGAATCAGGTAAATCGTAATTAATATCCCCCCGAAGGCTTGTCCTGAGGCAGACCCAAGAAATCGAATCATGCTATAAACTCCTGAGGAGGTTCCTAAATCTTCATCGGGAATATTATTGAGGGCGGCGCGATGCAGGGATGCAAGCATAAAACCTGCGCCCATCCCAAATAACGCGAGCAAAAGGACAATATTCCAAAGAGGGGCAGCATCGGTGAGACGAGAGAAGCCAAGCATGACTGCACCAACTGTAAAAAATCCAGCAATCACAATGTAACGACTCCCAAATCGATCAGAGATCTGGCCTGCAAATTGAACAAAGAGTGTCATTGAAGCGGGGACAATCATCAAAAAGAATCCACTTCTTGTTGGATCTAACTCAATAACGTCAGCTAAATAAAGCGGCATTAAGAATCCCCCACCACCGCTAAGCACGGCCATTCTGAGACACGCGCAGGCGGATGCCACAACCAGTGAATGATTACGGAAGATACGTAAATTGATAAAAGGATCTGTCTGCCTATTTTCATAATAGGCAAAAGCGAACCCAAATAGAATCGTCAACGCTAACAATCGAAAATCTTGTAACGGTGGCACCCCTGTGATGGGACGGCTTGAAAAGTAAAAAAGCAGGAACGTAAAAGTCAGTCCAAGAAGAGAGACGCCACCCCAGTCAAACTCTTTAAAAAACTTAATTTGAATAGGGCGTGATGTGGAGGGGATGAGGAGGTAAACAACTAGCAAACTAGCTACAGCTACTAAAGCAGGTGGTAAAAAAGATAATCCCCATCCCCAACGTGCCACGAGGAATCCAGCTAAAATAGGACCAGCAATTCCTGTGAGCGGTCCAATGGTGCTAAAGCGACCCATGGCCTTTCCACGTTCCTCTGATGAAAATACTTCTGTGATTAATGCAAGAGAAAGTGGCAACAATCCTGCAATCCCTAATCCTTGAATGACACGGCCCACTAGAAGTATGTTTAACGATGTTGAGACCATCGCGATGATGGTGCCAATAGTGAAGACGACCATGCCGAATAAGATGAGTCTTCTTTTCCCAAGGCTGTCACTAATACGGCCGTAAACCGGCATCAAAATCATAAAAGGTAGAGAGAAAGCCGTGGCCACCCAAGCTGCTAATTCAGCGTTGATTTGAAGATCATCACGGATTGTGGGCAGAGAGACTGAAAACATCCAGCCAGCTAGAGGCATAATGATGGCCGGTATCATCAAACTGTATAAAAGTCGATTGGGGTCTACATTACGAGCGGGTGTTTGAGGAGAAACGGTTGCGGAATCCATCCCCTAACTGTAACAACAATTATTCAGAAAGGGTATTCTGATAAGAGAAAAGGAATTCGCCAAGTGAAAATATCTTCATTGACGAATTCCATTCTAAACTGATCTAATCGACGCTTACACCTAATGCACCTGATTTGGAAACGGCCGTGTTAAATTCAGCCAGTTCACCGGCGAGCAATCCGTCATAAGCGGCAAGCTGTTTGGCAATCTCATCAGAGATAGAAGCATAGTATGTTTCAGAAACGGCCGTTGGTGCCACTTCAGCACTTGATACATAGGAATGGAAGTTCATCAACTTTCCAAGCAAGCGAGCCCCTGTATTCATCATTTGCCCACGGCTCTTTAACCCACGAACCATCATCGAATCTTCAATGGCATCAAGTTTCTCAACCAAAGCTTTTCCAGAGTTTTGAACCTTTTCATCCTGCACACGTTTAAGCCAGCCTTTTACTTGACCTCGTATATCGTCAATGCTGTTAAGGACTTCATTCGCTTCACCAATTCGATCCCGAATTTTCAGTAACAAGGCTTCCTGTGTTTTCAAATCTTCAAGTGAGGTTTCGACACGGGGATCTTGCTTAATGGAAAAGGTCTGTTTTTGAGATTTTCCATCGACGGTCAAACGAACCTGATATTTGCCAGGCAGCACTATTGGCCCTTTTGCAACGGCAGCTGACATTTCTTTGCCATTCAGTTTCGTACCATCTTCATGACGCATATTCCAGATAAACCGATTCATGCCTTGATAAGCTGGCGCATAAAGTTTGGATTTGAGCTCTTCTTTTTGAGCATCGCTCATTTCTTTGTGTTCTTCGGGTTTATTGGTAAATGTTCGAATGACATTGTCATCCGCATCAAGAAGTTCTAGAGTTAAATCACTTGATGCTTCTTTGAGATAATAGCCAATGATCGCACCCTGCGGCGGATTTTGCCCTGCGTCAAGAATACGATGCTCGATGTAGTTCTCAGGTGTTTTATCTTCATAGTAGGTCACGATCTCGGTGAAGGCGATGTTGTAATTCTTGTCTGGTGCGCCTCCGCCAAAGCCGTCAAATAAGGGTCTCATAACTCGCCAACTATCCCGAGGTTTGAACAAATGAGTGGCTTTTTCAGCAATGTCATCATGAAGCTGATGAAGCATGGTGACGTCGTCTAGAATCCAAATTGAACGGCCGTGTGTGCCTGCAATGAGGTCATTGTCTTTAATCAAAATGTCATGGATTGGGCAAACGGGTAAGTTCAGATTCAGTGATTGCCAGTTTTCACCATCATCAAATGAAGCATAGAATCCAGTTTCTGTTCCGGCATAAAGCAATCCACGGCGACTTGGATCCTCACGAATTGCACGTGTGTAATCCTCTTCACGAATGCCATTATTAATTGCGGTCCAGCTTTGGCCGTAATCATTCGTTTTAAACAAATACGGATTGTAATCGTCTAATTTATACTTTGTTGCGGCGACATAAGCGGTAGCTGGATCATGAGGAG
>JANQSK010000295.1 GCA_028284105.1 Anaerolineae bacterium | reverse complement strand
AAGAAATCAAAGCGATGCGGTGTGCTATCGACGCCTGTCAATCAGCCATGCACGTGATGCAAACCAATTTGCGCCCAGGCATGAGCGAGCAAGAGCTTTGGTCGCATCTGCATGCCGAAAATATTAAACGAGGTGGTGAATGGCTTGAGACACGACTGCTAGCCTCAGGCCCTCGTACCAATCCATGGTATCAGGAATGCAGCAGTCGAATTATTGAAAATGGGGATATGGTTGCCTTTGACACAGACCTCATTGGTGCCTATGGCATCTGTGTCGATATTTCACGCAGCTGGCTCTGTGGTGATTTACCTCCTACCGATGAGCAGCGCACGATTTACCAGATGGCCTACGACCAAATCTTACACAATCGTGAGCTCCCCAAAGCGGGATTAACGTTCGAAGAGGTAGCTGCGAAAGCCAAATCGTTGCCGCCAGACTATCTCCCAAATCGATATACGGTGCTTTTTCATGGGGTTGGTCTTTGTGATGAATATCCATCGCTTGCCTACAAAGAAGATTGGGGAGCGATTGGCACATCCGGTGTCTTTGAAAAGAATATGGTTGTTTGTGTGGAAAGCTATGTTGGCAAAGTCGGAGGCAAAGAAGGAGTCAAACTTGAAGAACAACTTTTGGTGACGGAAGATGGTGTAGAGGTTTTATCCTCTTATCCGTTTGAAGAAATCCTTCTCAATTAAAATCATATCATGGAATCTCAAACCTCGTTTTCAGCAGACACCATAACCGTCGAGCAAATGGCTCGAAATCCATACCCTTTCTTTGAGCAAATGCAGGTACACGCGCCTGTTTGTTGGGTTCCAGCATTCAACATGTGGATGTTGACGCGACATGCTGATGTTATGGAACTTCTACGTGACGCTGACGCATTTACTATGGAGCCGCAGCCCGATTACCCAAATCCGATGCAAGAGCTTTTCGGACCGATGATGTTGAGTATCGATGGGCCGGATCATAAGCGGATTCGTGATGTGTTTATTGAGCCATTCCGCCCTCGCCACGTTCGTGAATGGTACACGAACTTGATTCACCAAATCAGCGAAACACTTGTTGATGAAATCATTGATCAAAATACGGCCGATTTAGACAAAGCGTTCTCAGATAAACTGGCAATCTTTGTGATCGTGGCGGCGCTTGGGTATGAAGTGAATGATATTCGTCAATTTCGTGATTGGTATGACGAGTTTGGGGCGGCCATTGGCAACATACACCATGATTCTGATATCCAATCTCGTGGCACAAGGGCATTTAATAACTTCAAATCGATCACCCTTGCACAGATTGAAACCCTCAAAGAAAAGCCAAATCAATCAATCTTAAGCGAACTCATTCACCATATTGGGGATCAACTCACAACTGAAGAGCTTGTATCCAATATTGCGCTGACGTTTTTTGGCGGTGTCGAAACAACGTCGGCGATGTTTTCAAATACACTTTGGGCCCTTTTAACCCATCCAGAACAGCTCAAAGAAGTTCAGGATAATCTCGGTCTTCTACCTAAAGCCATTGAAGAGTCACTTCGTTGGGAAGCACCAGTGCAAGGGGGCATGCGGTTTCCTACACGAGATGTTGAAATACACGGGGTATCACTCAAAAAGGGTGAGAAAATTTATGGTATGTTGGGGGCGTCTAATCGAGATACGGCCGTTTTTCAAGACCCGTACACATTCAATATTCATCGACCAAATGCCAACAAGCATCTCAGTTTTGCGTATGGCCCTCACTTTTGCTTTGGTGCGCCCCTTGCTCGGTTAGAAGCCCAAATCGGAATCGCTCACCTCATCCAAAGAATACCGACTTTGCGGATTGATCCTGACCGTAAAGACCCACCTTACGGACATGAATTTCGATCAACGCCTACCTTATTTGCCATTTGGGACTAGTAATTCTCAGGCTTATGCGACATCCAATTGTTGAGTACCTATTCTTGAGTCAATCGGAGAACTCTCTTGGGCTAGCAGATAAAATACAACAACCTGTCCAAAAGGAACTAAAAAGAGCAACAACCACCAGCTACTTCTTCTAACATCGTTTAACCGTCGTATACTTGCAGAAATTAATGGGAGCAAGCAAATAATCATAACAATTAGATAGGCAGTTTCATGAATTAAGGTAGCAACGGCCGTTAATAGCACAATAAACAACAAAAACCACCAATATTCAAATCGAGTTGCCTTATCAGAATAATTAGCAAATTCAAAAAACCCTTTTTTCCATGCATCGATTGGATTTGGAGGAGAATCCATTTCACGAAACTCTAACTTTTTGGGATCAATATCAAATTCCTCAGCTAAGATGCGGATAGATTCCATTGAGGCATTACCTTCACCTTCTATCCGCTGAATCGTTCTTGGACTGAGCCCACTTGCCTCACTAAGTTGCTCCTGTGACCAACCCTTCGCTTTGCGTAGTTCTTTTATACGTGCAGAATCAATTTTCATGAAGACTTTATTCCTCCGTATTCTGTGGATTCAAACGAATCAAGCTCAGTATAGCTGGGAAATTCAGGTGATGTCCACGACAGTTAGTCGCCAATCTAACGACAATCACCAAAATCTGCTTGCAACAATGGAAAATGTCGCCCAACCAGTATGCTTTTTGTAAAATGGTAATTAATGACTAACTTTCAAGAAGCGTTACATCAACCTTATCCCTTAACGGATAAGCA
>JANQSK010000283.1 GCA_028284105.1 Anaerolineae bacterium | reverse complement strand
CTCCTCCTAATCAACTCCCCTTCTAACCCAACCGGTTGGCTTTTAACAGATGATGAGCAACAAACGATTCTCGATTTTTGTCGCGAACAAGGTCTCTGGCTGTTAGCGGATGAAGTATATAGTCGACTGGCATACAGCTGTTTATCAGCCCCTACCTTCCTCGATAAAATTACAGAAGACGACAAAGTCATTGTTGCCAATAGCTTTTCCAAAACATGGTCCATGACAGGATGGCGATTAGGGTGGCTCACCATTCCCAAAAGCATGCAATCTGTTTTTGAGATGCTGGTGGAGTTTAATTTTTCATGCGTTTTGGAACCAACCCAGTGGGCAGGCGTAACGGCCGTTACTCAAGGGGAACCCTTCGTTGCGCAATCCGTTCAACGCTATCAAGATGCCCGTGACCATTTGATGAAGCGCCTATCTGAATTTCCCCGAGTCCAAATGCATAAACCGGAGGCAGCTTTTTACGCATGGCTTAGCATCGAGGGAATGAACGACAGCTTTGCTTTTGCTGAACAAGCCCTGCTCGAAACAAAAGTAGGATTAGCACCTGGCGTAGCCTTTGGCCCAGAGGGTGAAGGTCACATTCGGATCTGTTTTGCTAAATCGCTAGACCAATTAGATGAGGCGGTTGATCGTCTTACGCCGATGTTAAAGTAGTTGAATCAACACGATTTACCTAAATCTAGCTATTATTTAAATTTAACTCATCGCCGCTGTCGCTGAGGGTGTGTATCCAAAATGCCGTTTGTACTCACGACTAAATTGGGCGGGACTGTTATACCCAACGAGATACCCTGCTTCGCTAGCGTTCTTTCCTTCGTTTATAAAACGACGTGCCTCAAATAGCTTCAGCGACTTGGCATATTGTAATGGGGAAACATGCATCACTGATTTGAAATGCTCATAAAACGTGGCTCGACTCATATGTACCATCTCAGCCAAAGCATCAACCGATATGGATTTATCTAAATTTTGATGGATGTAATCCACCGCTTGTGTAATACGCGGAATATGACTTCTTTGATGGAGCAAATTACGGAGAACGGCCCCTTGCTCGTGACACACTAAGCGATAATGAATTTCTTCAAGTATAAGATCAGAGAGAACGGCCGTGTCTCGTTTGCTTTCCAGTGCATTAAAAAGCCGAACCACCGGATTGACCAACTCTTCTGTTAGTGGCATCGAAAAGATACCGGACGACACCTCAACTGAGCTTGGTTGAGGGAACCGATCAACACGCTCAATTTTAAACAACATATCCGACATTTTATCCAGATCGAGTGCAATCACTGCTGCTAAAAATGGATTATCTGAGTTTGCATCTATGATCTCCGTCTGCACAGGCATCGGTAATAAAACAGCAAGACCATTTCCGGCACCATATTCATAAACCGCTTCACCAACATAGCAACGTTTGAGCCCCTTCCCTACAACAACCAAAAACGGCTGATACATATCCCGGATCTTGGCATGGGATTCACTTTCTCTAACCACAACCATCGTTTCCAAAGGTGTAGTATTAACCCCTTCTTGTGCACCATATTTTTCTAAACAATCTAAAAATTTCGGATGACCATTCATAACAAGCCCCCTAGTAAGGAAATGTGATCACTTCAACCAAATTCTGATCAAGCGTTACAAAAGTATAACAAAATGGGGAAAAATTGGAAGATGAACAAGTTAAATCAGACAATTGTGCAAACCTGCCAGACAATTATGTATTCAATAAACACATACATTTCGATAAGATAATAACTATAAACATGAACGTTCATTCGGTCACTGTTGAAAGAGACAAGCTATCATGGAACAGATTCTAGACAAAAAACAAGCAATTTTTGACGCCACATTGAGACTAATCTCTGAAAACGGATTTCATGGTACTGCCATGTCAAAAGTTGCTAAGGAAGCCAATGTGAGCACCGGCATTATCTACCATTACTTTGAGAGCAAAGATGAGTTGATTGCTGAACTATATAGCCATCTTAAAAATAAGATGGGCCATCACTTGATGCAACAATCTGACCCAAATCAGCCCATTGTGACTCAAATTCGGCAGTTTATTCATGACGCCATCTCGTACACAATATGGCATCCACATGAATCAGCCTTTATCGAGCAATTTGACCGCTCCCCTTATCAACAAGATAGGTCAGATTCAGTGATCAATGATTATTACAAAATGATGATGGCCCTTTTCGAAAAGGCTAAACAGGATCAAATTATCAAAGATTTACCCATTTACGTGATTTACCTGTTCACTATTGGCATCGCAACCTCGCTAGGTCATCAACAAGTAATTGGTCAATCGAAATTGAATGACCAGTTAATCAGTCAAGTAGTCGAAACTGCTTGGCAGGCAATAAGAAATTAAAAATTTATCAAAATAGGACAAGAAATCGGAAACTCGCCATCAATATGCCAACTTAAGCAAGAGTTTCCTACATTTAGTTGAAATAGGAGTTTAAAAATGGCACGAAGAATTTTACGAGTAGATGAAAAAACCGCTTCAAAGAATTTAAGCGGAAATGTATATATTGTCACTGGGGCAAACTCAGGCGTCGGTCTGGAAACGACCCGCCAGCTTGTGAAGCAAGGTGGCCACGTTGTAATGGCATGTCGTCGCCCTGAAGCTGGGGAAGAAGTAGCCAAAAGCTTCACCGGATTAAAAGGTAGCTTTGAGGTCATGAAAATGGACCTTGCTGATTTACAATCTGTTCGAGATTTTGCGGCTAAGTTTTTAGAAAAGCACGATCGATTAGATGGTTTAGCTTGTAATGCTGGCATGGCCAATATGGATAGCGCACCAAAATATACAAAAGATGGTTTTGAAGTGACGATTGGGATTAGCTATTTTGGCCACTTCCTTTTAACTGAACTCTTATTGGATGTAATGAAGAAAAGTGCACCATCACGCATGGTCATTGTTTCTTCCGTCGTTCATGCAGGCAGCCCAAGAAGCCGTCCTGATGTCTATTTAGATGACATGAACTACAAAACCCGTTCTTACAACAATATGACCGCTTATGGTGAAGCCAAAGTTGCCACCGTTTTATATGCCAAAGAGCTGGCTGAACGTTTAGAAGGCACGGGTGTTTCAGCATTCTCAGTTCACCCAGGCTGGGCGCGTTCAAACTTTGGCTCAGGTGCAGGCTTCCCAATGAATATTGTCATGAGCTTGATGCGCCCAATCTCTAACCTAGCTGGCATGACAGATAGCAATGAAGATTCAGCCCAATCAACGCTCCATTGCTTGCTATCTGATGACGCCCCAAACCATTCTGGGGGTTACTTTAGCCAAAGCAGTGTGCTTTACCGTGATCCGGGTACTCGTGACGGAGGGTGGCCAATGGAATCACCAAATCCTAACGCAAAGGATATGATTAAAGCGCGCAAAATGGTTGAAATGAGTTATGAGATGGTGGGTTTAAAACCAGCTTAAATCAATGTGATGCAACCTGACAACGTTTTGGTGAGGTTATTTGATAAATAGGTGAGTTATGAGTGCCGTAATTGCGGCACTCATAGCTTTTTATCAAGATGATTCTATAAGAAACTGTACAAGCTTAGATTTATCAATAGGGGCACTTATTTCCTGATTACCACTTTTCAGAACTGGAATCGTATATCGATACTTTTGAAAAAGCGCCTCATCTTTGGTGATATCCACTTCAGCCAATTGATGTGGATATTGGGCTTGAATTAACGCCAATTGATCTTTAAGCTTGTCGCAAAGCGTACAGCCATCTTTTGTGTATAAGGTAATTTCCATTTTTAGACCCAGTCGAATGTTCTTGTAACTGCTTTTTTCCACTGTGCAAAAAGCGTTGTGCTGGCATCACTTCCTTCTGTAGGTTCCCAAGTTTTTGAGATGCCCCAGTTTTGACGCATTTCATCTGTGCTCTTCCAGAATCCAACGGCCAAACCAGCAGCATAAGCTGCACCCAAGGCGGTTGTTTCGGCAATCAACGGCCGTATCACCGGCACATCCAATACATCGGCTTGGAACTGCATCAGCAATTCATTAAACACCATCCCGCCATCTACTTTCAATGCGGTCAAATTTACCCCAGAATCAGCATTCATCGCATCAAGCACTTCACGCGTTTGATAGGCTGTGGCTTCAAGTGTCGCACGTGCAAAGTGGCCTTTATTGACATAGCGGGTCATCCCCACAATTGCGCCTCGGGCATCATCTCGCCAATAAGGTGCATACAGTCCAGAGAACGCCGGCACAAAGTAGATACCACCATTGTCATCAACCGTGTTAGCTAAAGCTTCCACCTCAGGAGCATCTTTGATCAATTCAAGATTGTCCCGAAGCCATTGAACTAAAGCACCTGAAATCGCAATGGACCCTTCAAGAGCATAAACGGCTGGCTCGTCACCAAATTTATAGCAAAGCGTGGTCAACAATCCATTATCCGAATGCTGAATTTCTGTACCAGTATTCAAGATCATAAAGCAACCGGTGCCATATGTGTTTTTAGCTTCCCCCGCTGAGAAGCAAGCCTGCCCAACTGTTGCCGCTTGTTGATCACCTAAATCACCAGCAACCGGAATTTTGCCGCCAAAAGGACCATCTTCGAGCGTATATCCATAAATTTCAGATGATGATTTAATTTCTGGCAGCATGCTCATCGGGATTCCCATCTCAGCCGCAATCTCTTCATTCCAGCTCAAGGTATCCAAATTCATCAGCATCGTTCTCGATGCATTGGTGACATCTGTGACATGCTTGCCGCCATTGACTCCACCTGTCAAATTCCAAATGAGCCATGTATCCATATTGCCAAAGAGTGCATCCCCGTTTTCTGCCGCTGCCTTGATTTCTGGGAAATTATCAAGCAACCATTTGACTTTCAAACCGGAGAAATAGGTAGCGAGTGGCAAACCCGTAATCGGTCGAAAACGATCTTGGCCTCCATTGGTTGCCAATTCAGCCACAATATCTGCATTACGCGTGTCCATCCAAACAACTGCATTGTGATAAGGCTCTCCAGTATTTTTGTTCCAAACGAGCGCTGTTTCTCGTTGGTTAGTGATACCCACAGCAGCAATATCCCCCGCTTGGAGGTTGGCTTTTGCCATGGCACCGCCAATCACAGTACGAGTGCGCTCCCAAATTTGCATTGCATCATGTTCCACCCAGCCCGGTTTAGGATAAATTTGATCATGTTCCAACTGATGGATGCTGATAGATTCACCAGCATGGTTAAAGATCATACAGCGAGTGCTGGTTGTACCTTGATCGATAGATGCAATATATTGGGTCATTTCTTTTTCTCCGAAGATATTTCTAATCATCTAGACACAAAGTGTTTCGAAAACCCTTTGGATCTGTTTTTATTACCTTGAATTCCTAACAAAAACGGCCAGCAAACAAATTGCTGACCGTCTTATTTTATTCAACAGTTTTCAGTTTGTGTAATTTCTTATCCTAGGTCAAAACGGTCGAGGTTCATCACCTTGTTCCAAGCGGCCACAAAATCAGCCACAAACTGAGCTTCACCGTCTGAACTGCCGTACACTTCTGCCAAAGCGCGTAGTTCAGAGTTTGAACCAAATACAAGATCCACGCGAGTAGCAGTCCACTTCACAGCACCCGTCGAGCGGTCACGTCCTTCAAAGGTGTCTTCATCATCAGACGTCGCTATCCAAGCCGTGCTCATATCTAACAAATTCACAAAGAAATCATTCGTTAGGGAGCCTGTCTTATCTGTGAAAACACCATGCTGAGATTGATCAGCGTTGGTGCCCAGAACCCGCAGACCACCAATCAAAGCTGTCATTTCAGGAGCGGTCAAAGTGAGCAATTGTGCACGATCTAGAAGCAATTCTTCAGCAGATACCGAATATTTTGCTTTTTGGTAGTTGCGGAAACCGTCAGCAGCTGGTTCAAGATGGCCAAATGATTCAACATCGGTTTGGTCATCTGAAGCATCCATACGACCTGGGCTGAATGGAACTTGCACTTCGTGCCCGGCATCTTTAGCCGCTTTTTCAACACCGACACAGCCAGCTAACACGATAAGGTCAGCCAATGAAACAGTCTTGCCAAAGCCGCTTTGAATCCCTTCCAAAACGCCTAAAACCTTGGCCAATTGAGCAGGTTGATTCACTTCCCAATCTTTTTGTGGTGCTAAACGGACGTGTGCCCCGTTTGCCCCACCACGCTTGTCAGAACCTCGATAGGTTGAAGCTGATGCCCAAGCCGTTGAAACAAGTTCAGAAACTGACAGACCTGACGCCAAAATTTGACCTTTGAGATCAGCCACATCACTGTCGTTAATCAATTCATGGTCAACACCTGGAATTGGATCTTGCCAAATAAGTTCTTCTGCTGGCACTTCAGGACCAAGATAGAGAGAGCGAGGCCCCATATCGCGGTGAGTTAATTTAAACCATGCGCGAGCAAAAGCATCAGCAAAAGTATCTGGATTTTCGTAGAAGTTACGAGAAATTTTTTCGTAACTTGGGTCGAAACGTAGTGCCAGGTCAGTAGTAAGCATAGATGGAGAATGGCTTTTGTTTGGATCGTGAGCGTCAGGCACGGTATTAGCACCAGCACCGTTTTTAGGTGTCCATTGGTGCGCACCGGCTGGGCTTTTTGTGAGTTCCCATTCGTATTCGAACAAATTATAGAAAAAGTTGTTGCTCCATTTCGTTGGGGTAGTCGTCCATGTCACTTCTAAACCACTGGTAATGGTATCGCCACCTTTACCAGAGCCGTGAGTACTTGTCCAACCAAGCCCCTGTTCTGTAATGCCAGCTGCTTCTGGTTCTGGGCCAACGTGCGCGGCATCACCTGCCCCGTGGGCTTTACCGAAGGTGTGTCCACCAGCAATTAATGCAACTGTTTCTTCGTCATTCATCGCCATGCGGCCAAATGTTTCACGAATGTCTACAGCAGCGGCGAGTGGGTCAGGATTCCCGTTAGGGCCTTCAGGGTTTACATAAATTAACCCCATTTGTACAGCAGCGAGCGGGTTTTCTAAATCACGTTCGCCCGTGTAACGATTGTCAACTAGCCAGACGTTTTCGGTACCCCAATAGATATCCTGTTCGGGTTCCCAAATGTCAGCACGACCACCACCAAAACCAAAGGTTTTGAATCCCATTGATTCAAGCGCAACATTACCAGTAAGGATCATTAGATCAGCCCAAGAAATTTTACGGCCGTATTTTTGTTTAATTGGCCAAAGAAGGCGGCGTGCTTTATCAAGATTACCATTATCTGGCCAGCTATTTAATGGGGCAAAGCGTTGAGAGCCTGTACCACCACCACCACGGCCGTCTCCTGTACGATAGGTACCGGCACTGTGCCACGCCATACGTATAAAGAAGGGGCCGTAGTGTCCAAAATCAGCTGGCCACCATTCTTGGGAGTCGGTCATTAGATCAGTCAAATCTTTTTTCAGGGCGTCATAGTCTAAGCTTTTAAACGCTTCAGCATAATCAAAATCTTCTCCCATCGGGTTAGACATAGAAGAATGTTGACGTAAGATATCCAAGCGTAATTGGTTTGGCCACCAATCTTGATTGGTCATACCACCACCAGCTGCGTGGTTAAATGGACATTGGCTACTTTCGCTCATAGGTTCATCTCCAGTTTGATCAAAAATTGAATATAAAAAAGCGTCTTTTTGCACGGTGCAAATAAGGAGAACTTTTTAAAAAATTTCGTAATTAAATGTTCGGAAGAAGGGAGTTTAAATAAAATATATCAGAAAAATTTCCGAACCTCGAGAAAACGGAAACCCCTTGCTAAAACCTCATTCAAACGAGTTCATTCCGTTTGCCTAAAGGGAATCTAAATTATATCGAATAAATTCCAACCGACGATACCCAAACCGCCTTGGTCATTTTTCCTTAAGTAATCCAGTGTATAAAAATGCGGCCAATAAACCACCGATTGATGGACCCAGAAGATAGAGCCACAAATTGGCAAAATCCCCTGAAACAATTGCGGGGCCAAGCGTTCGGGCTGGATTCAGAGACGCTCCTGTCAAAGGTCCTCCCATTAAGATACAGCCCATTAATGTTGCACTGATGGCAATAGCAGAAAAATTCCCCGCCTTGCCAGAAACGGCCGTATTAAAAATTGAATTAACCAAGAAAAAGGTCAAAATAATTTCGATCACAAAACCTTGAACAGGGGTAACGCCAGGATACAATACCGTATTGCCTAAAGCTCCAGCAAATTCAGTGCCATTCAGCGAAAAGTTCAGGACGACAGCGCCAAAGGTGCCACCAACTAGCTGTACAAACCAATATCCCCATGCCTCACTCAAACGCATCTCCCCACTGACAACCATCGCCAAGGTAACGGCTGGGTTAATATGTGTACCAGAGATATGTCCAAAAGCATAGATAAACCCCAGCACCACAAAACCATGCGCAAAGGCAGCACCCAAAAGACCACCTATGCCAATAGCTACCGAGCCTGCGCCTATTAAGATTAAGGCAAAGGTGCCAATGAACTCTGCAAATAATGACTTTATATTCATCTCACCTTAGTTTATTCGGAAAAGATGAATAAACCACCCAATTTCGATATAGTTATATTGTTCAATACGTCTTACGAAGACCTATCAAAGGAAATATAAGGTGGCAATACGGCCGTTACCCCACATTCTGAATCCAATACTTGAAACATCAGCCCAAAGGCATCAACATCTTTGTCCTCGACAAGTTCTAGGTGCGCGAATTGGTTTATTTGGATTGATGAAATTAGGATTTATTGATGAAGAGTACTCGACACCCTATCGAAACCGACAAAAGCGGCTTTTAACCATTGTTGAAACGGATGGTTGTG
>JANQSK010000641.1 GCA_028284105.1 Anaerolineae bacterium | reverse complement strand
GACTTCGATGGATCATTATTGGAAGACCAGTTTGGGCGCATTGTGGATTGTGGGGATTTAGAAACAAGCGAGACGGATTATGGGGCTAATCGGGAAATGATTAAAACGGCCGTTTGTCAAATTCTTGATGCTGGCGCCAAACCGATTGTTGTGGGCGGTGATGATTCAGTCCCATCCCCCGTGTTCCAAGCGTTTGCCGATCGAGGTAAAACGTACACTATCTTGCAAATTGACGCGCATATCGATTGGCGACAAGAAGTGAATAACGAGCCGTGGGGGTTAAGTAGCACCATGCGGCGTGCTTCTGAAATGCCTCATATTAAACAAATTGTGCAGGTGGGAATGCGCACGACGGGGAGTGCGAGACGAGGAGAATATGAAGATGCATTGGCATGGGGTGCCAAAATTATTACCGCTCAACAGCTGTACTTTGATGGCCTTGAGCAAGTGCTAGAGCTTATTCCAGAAGGATCAGATGTGCTTGTGACCTTTGATTGTGATGCGCTTGATTCAAGCATTATGCCAGCAGTTATGTCCCCGACGCCCGGTGGATTGTCATATTGGCAAACGATTGGCTTGCTCCAAGGCGTCGCTGAAAAAGCGAACTTTTGCGGCTTTAACTGCGTCGAATTTATGCCCTCGCGAGATTATCATGGTTTAGCTGCCCAGACGGCGGCGAGGATTATTTTGAACGCTGCGGCTTTGATGGCGAAAGCATAGCTTTGTAAAGAGGCGGTAGGTGATATTGCTGCATAACTTTTGCAAAGTAATAAATAAAAAAATCAAATCGTTTGTGAATAAGAAGTTTTAATGCTTCTTTGAGGTGTAAACCAATTTCGCACACGACTGCTTTTGAGTGACCCACCGTGACCCACAAAAAGGGTATGAGCGTCTTCTTGAAGCACCTTGTGAATGCTTTGATTGACGGCCGTTAAATCATCGGCGAAATAGTGATACATTGGCTTATGAGGGAATAGTGCACCGCCTATGTACCCACCCATGAGTAAATCACCAATGATCGCATTCCCATCATCTAATACGATAGAAATTGAACCAGCAGTATGCCCCGGTGTGTGCAGTATCTTTCCAGCTGCTCCGTATGAATCAGTGCGAAATCCATCAATAAGATCAACATCTTGTTTAGGTGGATCGAAATTGCCTTCTGCAAAAAAACGGGCCATGATATTGCCTCGTAAACCAATACCTGTTAATTCTCCATTGTTTGCTCCCTCAACAAAAGGGAGATCTGCTTGATGGAATCCCACTGGAATGTTGGCTAATTCAAGCAGGGCATTGGTGCTTCCGACATGATCGCCATGAATGTGTGTATGAATAATGAGTGATAGATCTTTTAATTTGATTCCATGCTCAGCCAACGCTGAAATGATTTTGAGTTCTTCACCAGGTGATCCGCTATCGACCAGAATGGGTTTTTCTTCAAGAATCAAATAGGCGTTTGAAAGTGAAAGTTTGATTGGAATGATCATGATAAATTCCTATAAAAATAGTTTGGTCATCACCGTCTCATACATTTTGTGAGGCAGGGTTTGCCTGAGAAATGGTAAAAATCGGGCATTAAAACCAACAGGATATCTCAATTTGGGATGTGTTTGTTTAGCAATCTTGACAACGGTTTGGGCAACATGTTCTGGATATAACTTGGCTTGATGTCCAAAATCTCGAATCGTAGTGGCCATCTTTTTACCCGCTTCATCAGTCCCAGAGACAAGCTGAATCGATGAGTGTAGTGTTTTTGTATTAACACCTGCAGGTTCTACCAGCGCAACGTGTACATTAAACGGCCGTAATTCTAATCTGAGAGATTCGCTGTATCCTTCTACAGCAAACTTGCTCGCAGCATAGGCGCTATTGAAAGGAAAACTCATCAAACCCCCAATTGAGCTAATATTTATAATCTTGCCATGCTGTCTTTGTTTCATCGCAGGGAGAACAGCCTTAGTGAGGCGAACGAGCCCGTAGAAGTTTGCATCCATTTGGGCAATAAGCTCTTCCATTGACGTTTTTTCAGCGGAGCCAAATAGGTCATATCCTGCATTATTGACGAGAATATCAATGTGATCTTCACGTTGCAGGACAGTATCAACACATGCTTCAACTGATGCACTGTCTGTGACGTCTAGGGGTAAAATGTGAAAAGGGAGGTGGTTATAGTTTTCAGGATTCCGACTCGTCCCATAAACTTTAAATCCGGCATCATGCATGGCTGTTGCGATGGCTAAACCGATGCCTTTTGATGCGCCTGAAATGAGTGTGACTGGTGGCATAAAACCTTCTTGAACCTACAATATAAAATTGCATTTGATTCTTACTTGTTGTATATTGACAGTGTCAAGATAGCAGAAAATATTGACACTGTCAAGATTGTTATGAATAAATCACAAAAATCAAACTATCATCATGGAAATTTAAGAGAAGTGTTGCTTGATACGACGCTTGTTATGCTGGAAGAAGGCGGAATCCAGTCGTTAAGCTTGAGAAAGTTAGCGGCACGGGCAGGGGTTAGTCACAATGCTCCTTATATGCATTTTAAAGATAAAGAGGCCCTGTTAGCAGCGGTTGCAGAACAGGGGTTTATACAGTTGAGTGAGCGGCTGCAAACGGCCGTTTCTCAAGCTGGGGAGCAATGGATCGATCAGCTCCACGCTGGATGCTACGCTTACGTTGAACTGGGGCTTAAGTCCGAAAGTTTATTGCAAGTGATGATTCGGCCGTTTTCTATTGAAACTTATCCGACCCTGTCCAATGCCGCACATAGCTCATTTGAACAATTAAGAGAGCTTGTTGTACAAGGGCAAGACGAAAAGCACTTGCGAGAGGGTGACAGTCACGAGATGGCAGGGATTATTTGGTCATTAATTCAGGGGATAACTACCATTTTGATTGGGGATAAGATGCCACGCTCTGTACTCAATAATGAAGATCCAAAACAGTTAACAGCACGCTTTGTAAATCAAATGTTGGTCGGTTTTAAATGAAGTTAGAAAACCTGCCCAATTTCAACTATGAATTAGACAGGTTTTATTTAGATCATTCCTCTTCAGTCGCTGGTATAAAAGTGAGAACGGCCGTATCTGACCGACCCCACATGCTTAAATCGTACATAGCGTATGCTTCCGTTGGCATCGCGGTTACAGAGCCTGTTTGCGTGACGCGAGCCAAATAGGTAATGGTACGCATGCCGGGACGAATTTCCGTCATGAAGAATGAAACCCGATCCCCTCGAATCTCTTTTTGGTTATATCCATAATCGTGCCAATAATACCGTGTCTCCTGAAAGAGAAGGCCTTCGTGACTGCTTGTATTCAGTCGCTCATTAAGTGGTTCTAAACCGGCTGGGAGCTGATCTTCCAATATCACATAATTGATCGTTTCATCCGTTTTGATCTGTAGCTGAACTTGGACAAGTGAACCTGCCTCAAACAGCGTCATTTCTGATCCATCTCTAGGATTGAGATAGGTTCGTGTCACGTCAAGGCTGCCTTCAGCTTGAATTGAGTCTTGTGCCTGATAGGTGCGATTGTTGACAAGATAGAAGAGTTGCGCAGCCCCTTCCTGTGTGACTTGGATTTGATTATCACCCGTTTGAAGTTGGCTGTGCGGAATGGTGATCGTTGTGGCTGGTTCACCCGCATGCAGGGTGCCAAGAGTGTAAGGGCTGTTGTTGATAAAGACCGTGTAATTAACGGGTGCAGACTGTTCTGAGAACCCAGATGCCACAAGGTGATCGGTTAAGCCAATGATTGTGAAGGCCGTTTCATTGGTAGTTCCCCATCCAAATGATTGTCGTTGTGACATGAGATAGCGAACCATGCCGGCTTCGAGAGGCTGCCCCGGTTGAATTTGTGCAAAGGCACTGAGAGCTAAGCCTGTGTTGCGTACGGTGGATGCCATCGTTTTGCGTGAATAGTCGCCGTCGTTATTATCGCTTGGAAAGTAAGTACGGCCGTTTTCAGACACTGCATATTCATCAAGCAGATTGAGAACAGCTTGCGCCTCGTTCGGGGCATTCAGGTGGTGATAAGAGAGTGCCAGTGCAGCAAGGCTAAATGCATCGAGCTGTTCATGCATGTTGTGTAATTGCTCTGCTTTGGCCATCGTGCCATGTCCAGCCAAGGTGATACTGTAAAATGCGAAGGCACGCGTTTTGAGGTCCATTTCAAACCAGTTGTCGGTCAACCACGTCGCTGCATTTTCCATAACCGTTGGGTCGACCTCATACCCGGCGTTGGCCGTGGTGGCTAATCCAAATAGCACCCAAGCGGTTTGATAGGGATGCCCATTATCATCATGCCACCAACCCCACGCACCGTTGTCATGCTGGAATCCATAAAGCCGTTGCACACCATCATTGATGAGCTTTGGCAGTTCTGCTTCTAGTGTTGGATCCTCAATTCCTAATCGTACTAAAGCACGACCGACAACCGCATTGGGCAATGCCCGACTCATCGTTTGTTCTACACAGCCGTAAGGATAACCTGTTAAATCTTCAAGCCCGTTTATGATGGATCCTGCAATGGATCGGCTTAGCTCGATATTAACTTCGCTCATTGCTAAGGCGTCTTCTGGCATAAAAACAGTCGTGTTCAACTGATTGTTAAATTGTCCAACCTCGGTCACCACATTTGGAATGGCAAGAGGTTTAACGGTGAGCGGAAGCTGAACACCATCAGCTAATGTGCCATCTGGCGCAACGGCCGTTACAACTAAATCAAGCCAACCCGCCTCATCCGCCACAACCGTCCAGCCGACCATTCTCACTTCGTTTGGTGCTAAAGTGATCTGTTGTTCTCTTGGGCCAAGAACCGATAGCAGTTCAGAATCTGCTTCACCTAAAGTCACCGTCAATGATTGACTGTTATTGGTGTAATTGTGGAGGAGGGCTGAGAGAGCAACCGTATCGCCAGCTGTCAGTGTATTGGGGAGCAACGGCCGTATCACAACAGGTTGTGTGGCAACAATTGTTTCAATCGCTTCTCCAACTTGCGTATCTGCTGTAGTGGCTTTTACCGTCATGCGCCACCGTGTCAAATTGTCTGGTAGTGGAATGGTGACACGCACTTCGCCATTAAAATCGGTGCGGAGATTGGGAAGCCAAACGACCGTATCTTGGAAATCAGCGCGTGGATTGTTAGCACCGGCAAACCCATCACCACCGCCACCACCGCCACCGCCACCTAAATAGCGAAGCGGACCATAGCTATGGTAGTTGCGAATCAGATTGTCACGTTCAAAGTAAAAACCATCAAAAATGGGGCCAGACAGTTCATCACTTAATGCAAAGATGGCGTCATCGACCAGAGCAATAGAGAGTTCTGCTGATACGGGGATATCTTCAAAATTGGTGACGCGCACGACGAATGATGCCTCTTCACCTGGTGCAAAACTATCCTTTTCTGGTGTGATTGATACGTTGAGCTGTTTTTGAGTTGCTGGCACGCTAAGATTGGCCGTCGCTTGAACCAGATCGGCATCTGGAATGCTGGCGTATTGGTTTTCGGTTAGCTCCGTGATCGTTTGCGGTTTGAATGCATTAATGGTGACGTGGATGTTTGGGGCATCCGTATCCAAAATGGGTAACGCAACTTCGGTGAATGGGGGTGTCAAAACCACCTCGATTTCGCGACGCACACTGCCTCGCTCTACGGTAAGCAATGCTGGGCCATCGAGTAATGATTCAATGTATAAAACGGCCGTTTCTCCGGGTTGATAGCTTTCTTTATCCGCTGTGATGATGACGCTGTCTACATTACGATACCAGCTTGTGGTTGCATTTGACCGCACAAAAATCCCAGATATGTATGACACCCTTTTGCCCTGTAAATCTGTGCTTGTCGCTTCAAGGCGACTGTATCCTGCAAGTGGAGCATCGATTGTAATTATGGCATAACCATTCGCATCGGTGTTTGCTTCGAAGCGCTCTTCAGTTCTGTAGTTGCTGCTGCTGCGATCATATCGTTGGATAGCAAGAGTCACGGGTCGATTGGCTAAAGGTGAACCATCAATTTGAGTAACACGTGTCGTGATTTCGATAGGATTGCCTTCTTCGAACACATAGCGATCTCGATTGATTCGAATGCCAGCCTCTTGGTTGAAAATGTCTACCATGACAAAACTGCTGACTGTTTGATGGCTTCCGTCATTGACTGTGACTTCATACCCAATTTTGTTCGAGCGTAAGCTACTGCCATAGTAATGGTTTTCTTCAAAGTGGGTTCGAGCTGGAATGGTGATACTTAGAGCCCCATTTTCGTCTAAACGGCCGTTTACATTTTCCATGGAGTGTTCATCAAACCAGAAATATTCTTCATCACTCTCACTGTGCCACCAGTAAACGTGCTGTAATCGATATTGTTTGATAGTAACATCTGCATTCGGCACTGGTTCGCCAAAAAAATAGTTGGCATCAATGGAGAGAGTGACTTCTTCACCAAGCACATATGCTTCTTTATCGGTGGAAAGGGTAATTTCATAATCTGGTTTTCGATACTGCTCAACTTTAAAGTTTTGGGTATGGGTTTCCCCATCGATATCAAAAATGATTTGATAAGTACCGAGCATGGCACCGTCAGCAATGTCAAATGCGCCGTCGAGGGTGCCAAAGTCATTCACAGTGTGTTGGAAACTGCGCACGATGTTGTCTCGAGAATCCATGATGCGGACAGTAACGGCCGTTCCTTCAGGTACATTGCTTAATATCGCATCATCATCTTGGCGAATGATTCCTTTGTAATAAACCGTTTGACCCGGCTTATAAATTGGGCGATCTGTATATCCATAAACCGTATAGTTCAGAGTTGTTTGGGATCGACGGCCGTACCACCAATACCCCTGATGCCAGACGGCATCAATGCCTGTGATTGTCGTTTCATTACCTTCGATTGCCATGATGAAATGAGGGACGCCACTCACAGTGCGTAAATCAAATTTAGCAACACCAGTTTCGCTTGTTACCGTTTCAGCAATGTTTCGACCTGAGTCATCAATGAGCATAACGGTGGCATTTGGAACACCATTTTTCCCACCATCAGATAGCCAGGTGGTAAGGTGCAGATCGGTTGCTTTGGCCAGAAGCGTGTTTTGGCTGATATTCAACAAGAGCTGCGAATTGGCCTGATTTGATGCAATCTCTAAAACATAAAGTCCCGAAGGAACCTCGTCAGGAATAATGGTTTCCTGAATGTGATTCCACTCAGAAAAAGAAGAAATGCTCTCCGATTGCCATGTGTAATCAGCAGCTTGTGCATCGGGGAGGATTAAATAATTTTCATGCTCCCACCAGTTCACAAGATAATGGGTGGCGAACAAAGAGGCATATTCATCGGGTGAGAATTGATATAGTTTGAAGTTGAGGCGAATAGGTTCTGCGAAGTTTGAACGATATTGCACTGCTCTGCGTCCTTCACTGTCAATCACTTGAACATTAGGACCATGTCCAAAGTCGGCCAAATAATCGATAACGGTAGTTGAGAACGTGTATGATTTTGCCTCGGTTAAAATTTGGACCCCAGCTGCACTTTTGGCAGAGGTATTAATTTCATAGTTATAGCGGGTATCTGAATCAAAAAAGCCTTCATCTGGAAGAAATACAAATAAATTGTCTTCCCAATAGAAGTTCCCATCGATAGGGGGGGAGATGCTAAATGCGGCTTCAACTGAGGCTTGGTCCATTGGCCGATCAAAAAGCACTTCGATACTTTGTTTACGGGTGCCATTTACATTATTGGGATTGGCTGACAATATTGCCCCTCTTGTTGTAAATGCGATTGGCGCAACCTCAGTAAGGGCTTCTCCATCGAGGGTGAATAGGCTATCGACAGAAACGGTGTATTCAGTGTTGGGTAATAAATCACCCTCCGGGTAAAAGTAAACTGTTCGCTGATTTTCAAGCCATTCCCAACTGCCCTGCATTGTGGGTGAAATGGAAAATGGATTAGGGTTTGTCTCAATGTCGATGGGATAGTTCCAGTGGAGAATCAGTTCTGGCTCAACGCGTGCAACATGGCGCCATGAAAAATTGCGTAAAGGTTCAGCAAGTTGAATATCAAAGGTGTGTGGCTGGTAAATAGTGGAACCATTTTTTGCAACGGCCGTTTCATCAATCGATATGGTATATGAAGGTCCAAATTCAAGTGAGTCCTCCAATACAATAGTGAGTTTGTTGTCATCCCATTGGGTCGTAAACGGTCGTTCAGGTTCAATTGATAGGGCATCTAATACCGAAGTATGGTCCATTGGATGACTAAAACTCACTTGGATGAATGGATTAAAATCGGTCACGACGTCAGTTGCGGGAAGGTGCGCCAAGACACGAGGTGAATTTTCAATTGTGAGTCGCCATTCCATTTGACCGGCTAGGAGGTTGCCTGCTTCACTTTCTAAATTGTTATGAAAGATGGCTGTATATAAAAGATTGGGCTGAAAGGGGGTTTCAGGCAAAAAGGAGACCTGCGTGTTATTTTCAGACCAAATAAACGCCCCTTTCTTGAATGGACTCAATAAAAAAGGACGCTCAACCGAAGAGGGGTTCATGGGCTGATTAAAGTGGAATATGATTGCTTCTTTGGCTGGATAATTTTGCTCTGAAAATCGCGTATCAAGCGTTGCTTCGGGCTGTTCTTCTTGAACAAAAATGGGCTCTGCTACCTCAATACCTGCTGTATTTTCAGCTTCAACGGCTGTGACGGTGGGTGTAGGTTGAATGGTGGGTGTCATCGATGTAGTTTCACCCGTTGTGGTGATAGCGGTCGGTTGTACACTGATTTCGCGGGGTTGTTGGCAAGCAACGGCCGTTAATAGCACAGTCAATAGAAAGTAGCGCATCAAAGTCTTCATATGTCCTCCAAGAAAAAAAGTTCGATACAATCAGAATACGATTTCAAGGCGTTGAGGGCTGGTTTGATCAGCGTTGTTTTTTCAACGATCAACCTACGGAGATATGACAGTCAAATTTCTAACCTTGGTAACCTTTTGCGGTTGAGATGGGACTTATAAGTACAAGGTCTTTCATTAATCAAAGTCTTGGAGATGATTATGAGTTCGACTGAACAATGGATTCAATTGGCGCAAGAGGGTGACGGTGAAGCATACGGCCGTATTGTGGTGGACTTTCAAGATATGGCGTATGGCGTTGCTTACGGCATCTTGGGAGAACGGCACAGTGCCTATGATGCGGCACAGGATGCTTTTATTGAAGCATTTAGTTGCTTACCAAAACTGAATGAACCGCGTGCTTTTCCCGCTTGGTTTAGGCGCATCGTTGTCAAGCAATGTGACCGTCAGATGCGGAAACGGCAGCCTGATTTGCTTGATGAACAAGCTTGGTTTCTGCTACATGCTAACGAACCAACACCGGATCAGATGCTTGAGCAACTTCAAAGTAGAGAAGGTGTTCGTCGTGCTATCAAAAGCTTGCCTGAGATTTATCAGGAAGCAACGACCCTCTTTTATTTAAACGGCCGTTCGCTCAACGACATCTCAATTCAGTTGAAACTACCCATCTCCACAATCAAGAAGCGGCTGTTTACAGCGCGCCGACAGCTTAAGGAGCTTTTAAATCCCATGTCAACAGAAACCTATAAACCCTCACAAGATCAGCAATTTGCCGATCGCATTCAATTTTTTATTGCTTTGAAAAATGATGATTTGATTCAGGTTCGAAAACTCGTTCGCCAAAATCCAGAATTGCTTGAGACTCAAACAGAGTGGGGCGTGGCCTCAGATGGATGGTACTGGCCGCTAGGCAAGACGGCACTTCACTATGCTGCCGCCACCGGAAATGAAGCATTAACGGCCGTTCTTGTTGAGGCTGGTGCTGACGTCAATATTCTTGATCAAGGGGGCTCAACACCTCTAAAAGAAGCTGTTTTAATGGGTCAATCCAATACTGCTAGGTGGCTTTTAGAAAATGGGGCAGACCCTAATTTAGCGGCCAGCAATGGTTTGACACCACTTCATGTCTCCGTTATTCGGAACTGGTCAGAAATGGTTGATTTATTGTTAAAGTTTGGGGCAGAAACGGCCGTTTCGGATAGCCAAAATCGCACTCCTGCTGATTGGGCTAACTTGAAACACCTGCCTGAGTTGGCTCAGAAATTAGGGGGCTTAATCAATGAATCTGCACAAGCAAGCGAGCCCCAAGCATCAACAATCTGGGAAACCGGAATCAAAATCTTAGATTTAGTTGCTCCGTTAAAATGGGGTGGTCGCAATGGCCTGTTTACTCCTATATCTGGTATTGGGGCGGATGTGATGATTGCTGAATTGATTCACACAATGGGTGTGCGATATGGCGGAACGGCCGTTCAAATTGGCCTCAAAAAAGGGGGCTACACGGCCGAAAGCCGAATGCTTCAGTGGCGGAACTATGGTGTTGAACAGTTCGTGGATCTATTTTATGGGGACGAAGCAGACAGTCATGCGAAACAGCATCATTTGGTAAAACAAGCGGTCAATCGTGTTTGTGAGCTGGCAAAATCAAATCCAGTGCTGTTGATAGTGTATACGCACATCAATTTATCCGATGAGGTGATGAATACATTGGCCGTAGCTGAAGAAATTCCAAATGTGACGTTGCTTTATGCTGGGAATGAATCGATAGGGGCAGAGCCTGAAGCGCTAGCTAATTTGGATGCGGCTTTCACGTTTGATCGGCAGCGAGCACTGCAAGGATTGTGGCCGGCCATTGATGGAATGCGTTCGTATAGCAAGTGTTTCGAAACGGAGGAACATCGAGCGGTGGCAGAAACGGCCGTTCGTCTGTTTAAAAAGTATCAAGATTTGCATGTCATCTATCAATATTCGGGGATGTCTGGATTTGACATGGCGCTTTATGGTGATGCAGAGCGAATTGCTGCGACACGCGCAAGACGCCTACACCATTATCTTTCCCAACCGCTGTTTACTGCGGAGGCTTGGTCGGCAACACCGGGTCAAGCCTCCGCATTGACAGATACATTGGCTTATACACAAGCGATTCTTCATGGAAAATATGATGATGAACCGGAAGAAAATTTGTTATCGGTTGGTGAATGGTCTCCCCGTTTGACCTAGTTTGAAATGTTTTTGCCTCCGCGGTTTCGAATCCGCGGAGGCAATCATTGATTATCTTCCTAATTGACCCTCGCTGTTGTGAGTTATCAGATAATTAGCACCATCCACAACAATGGCTAATGTCATTTGTTCCCCTGCTTTATTCACTGAATTTGTCACAAACATATCGCCACCTGGAATGAAATTGATAATAATGTCGTCAACTAATGTTTCGTTTGATGGGAGATGATCCCCGATTGGGAAGAACATATCACCTCCTGGAATAAACTCACTATCATTAGGGAAAAGTAGCGCTTGGCTTGGAAATGCTGTCACCAAGACACCGTCAGCTAAGGCTGCGGGCGTTAACGAGAGGACACCGTCGGCTGAGATGATTGGGACAACAAGTGTTTGCCATGCTTCCGGCAAATCTTCTTGAGCGACTTGATAATTTTCGACTGTAGCTTCTGTGACTTGTGGGAGAGCTCCTGCAATCATTGGATCTCCTGCAGATAGAACGGCCGTATCCTCCCAACCAAATGATTGAATTGTTTCACCTAGTGTTAAGCCACCTTCTTCAAAATACCAGCTTGCATCCTCATGAAGTGCATTGAGTGCCTGCAACCATTCGGTCAAGAACAGATTGACTTGTTCAGGATTCTCGATCAATACTTTACTGCTGATAGCCATGGGTAAGAAAGTTGGGGCAGCTGTGAGATGTTCTCCGCTGTTGCTGATCGCAACGGCCGTATTGGGCATGAATATGGCTTTGGGTTCCCCTTCAGGAAGTTCATCATCAATAAATGTTTGACCAGTTGCCGGATCAACCCAAGCATTTGGCAAAGGCCATACTTGATTGATAACAGGTGATTGATCAACAAACACTGCTGGAGGCAGACCGATTAGAATGTCAACATCTGTATCTTCATAACCGTTTTGTTCTACCTGTTGGCATGATGCATCGATATCTTCACAGGCAAATCCATTTTGACTCATAAATTCAAATGGTAGTGTAAGAAGCGAGCCATCAACAAAACCTACGCTGAGTGCGGAGCTTCGGTTCCCAGCCGATAAGACGTTGGCACTTTGGCTACTTTGCTCTACCAAACTGCAAGCAGACAAACTGATAAATAGAAGAATAATGGATAAACGTTTAAGAAAGTTCATTAAATAACTCCAATAAATGTAGGAAGTACACGGTGCCTTAAAGCTTCATGCACTTCATAAAAATTGATAATTGAAGTTATTGTCTAAATGTATCGTTTAGAGATCGTTTATTGGGTTTTACTAGCTAAAGGGAGTATTCATTATTCGACTGTGTAGCTGATTGACTGATGGCGGAAGTAGGTCATATAAAGCTCAGCATAATGCCCATTTTGCTCTAATAGCTGGTCGTGATTCCCTTCCTCAATAATTCGCCCATTTTCTAGCACAATGATTCGATCTGCGTTTCGCACCGTCGAGAGGCGATGGGCAATAACGATGTTTGTGCGACCTTCAAATACAGTATTGAGAGCCGTTTGAACCTGAAGCTCGGTAAATGGGTCGATGCTAGCCGTGGCTTCATCCAATAAGAGGATTGCTGGATTTTGAAGCAGGATGCGAGCTAATGCGACGAGTTGGCGCTGCCCTAAAGAAAGTCTTGATCCCCGCTCACCAACATCTGTATTTAATCCTTCAGACAGATCGTCTAACCAGCTCCCATCTCCCAATCTTTGGGCCGCAGCTAATATTTCGGCTTCTGTTGCATCAGATTGACCATATCGAATGTTGTCTGCCACACTGCCGGAGAAGAGGAAAGGTGCCTGAGGTACAAGCCCTAGCTGCTGACGATATTCACTAAGATTGAGGTTGCGTATGGAACGGCCGTCTACCTTCACATCCCCATCTTGAAATTCATAAAATCGAAGCAGCACTTTGATCAAGCTTGATTTTCCTGCCCCTGTATGCCCCACAATGGCAAGCGTCTCACCTGCTGGAATGCTTAATGAGAAATTTTCTAAAACAGCATCCCGACCTGTGCTGTAATTAAATGTGACCTCATCAAAATGAATGTCCCCGTTTAATCGGGGAACCGGCTCTTGTGCATCCTGAATTACAAGTGGTTCATCATCAATCAAAGCAAAAACACGTTCGCTTGCAGCTAACCCCTGCTGGAATTGGCTCCAAAATGAAGCAATACTAGTGATGGGATAAAAGAAAATATTGAGCCCTTGAACAAACAAATACCAGTCACCGACAGAGACATCATTTCGCAAAGCCATCAGCCCCCCGACGTAAATGATGACAGACACAGCCACACCAGACACGGTGTTTAACAAAGGGAATATCGAGCCAAAGACTGCAACCCGTCGTAAATTGACACGGTAGGCTAGCTCATTACTTTCTTGGAAATCATGATAGATGGTAGATTCTTGTCTAAAATTTTTAGCGACTGAGATTCCACTAATGGTTTCTTGGATAGTCGCATTGACAGTAGCCTGAGCCCGCTGCACATTTTGCATTGCCTCTCTTGCTAAACGTCGAAAAACAAGTGCAATAATGACAACAACAGGGCCAACAACAAATGTAATCAGCGCAAGCTGAACATTTTGTGTCAGTAAAACGACACCGATCACAACCACAAGCACAAGCTGGCTGAGCAGCTCGACCGTTAGCGTGATGACGGTTGAAAAATCCTGAGTGTCAGACGTGATGCGACTCACAATTCGACCTGATGCATTTTGGTCATAGAAGGAAAGGTCGCGCCGCATGATGGCTTCAAATGCGTCTTCCCGCAGTTTGAGCACAACATCCCCAACGGCTTGGGCCGAGAACCAAAGACTAATGTAATTGAAGACCCAGCTAACGATACCCAGTGTCGTGACAACACCTGCAAAAACTAGAAGCACTTGAATTTCTGGGCTAGTGGAAAGCGCATCTATTCCGCGTGAGATGAGAATAGGTGAAATTGTAGCTGCAATAGAGACTAAGGAGACATTGGCTGCGACAAGGAAAATCTTCCGAAGATGGGGTCGGAAGTAGGTGCCAATGCGGCGGACAAGCTCCCCGTCACTATAAATTCGATCGTATTCTTCTGGTGTTAATCCGCCTGTGATGCCCATGGATGGGTTCCTTTTTGGAAAATTTGGAAATTAAAAAATTTATATTGGTATATTGAATGAATTGGTAATGCGATGAGCGCTTAAACACCACTGAAAATTTCTCCGTAAACGCGATCTCGTTCCATCAAATCATCATGTGTACCTTGGGCAATTAAACGGCCGTTTTTCATCAAAAGAATATGGTCTGCCCGCCGTATTTGGGATAGGCGATGCGTAATCAAGAGCGTTGTCCGACCTTCTAAAATTGTTTGCATCGCTTTTTGAATTTTATCTTCCGTATTGCTATCGATGGCGCTAGTAGAATCATCAAGTACCAAAATGCGTGGATTACTTAGAAAGGCGCGTGCGATGGCGAGTCGCTGCCGCTGCCCACCAGAGAGCATTACTCCGCGCTCACCAATCACAGTGTCATAGCCTGCTGGAAACTGGGTTATAAATTCATGCGCTTGTGCTAATTTGGCAGCTTCTTCGATTTGTGATTGACTTACCTCATTCCGTGCGCCAAAAGCGATGTTTTCTGAAATTGAACGGGAGAAGAGGAAGATATCTTGCTCAATAGTGGCTATTTGTGAGCGAAGGCTGTCTAGATTCCAATCGCGTACATCAATACCATCAATCAAAACACGGCCGTTTAAGCAATCAAACGTCCGGTTGAGCAGCTTTGTGAGTGTGCTTTTGCCGGCGCCTGTTTGCCCCACAATGGCAACTGTCTGCCCAGCGTGTGCTGAAAATGAGATTTGATTGAGGGTGAGAGGCACGTTTGGAG
>JANQSK010000266.1 GCA_028284105.1 Anaerolineae bacterium | reverse complement strand
TTAAAATTAGCCCTCGAAAAAATTACTGAAACCATATTCATTGGGATGATGGCGACCTTTTTAGGTGTGATTTTGGCCATTCCTGTCAGCTTTATTGCTGCTCGCAATTTAATGTCTGCCAATCGTGTCACTGTTGTGATTTATTATGTCGCTCGAGGTATTCTGAATATTGTCAGGTCTATTGAGCCTTTGATTTGGGCGATTATTTTTGTTGTAATCGTCGGTTTAGGCCCCTTCGCAGGGATCATGGCATTAACGGTTCATTCAATCGCCGCATTAGGTAAACTTTACTCTGAAGCAATCGAATCAATTGATCCAGGACCGATTGAAGCGATTCAAGCTACGGGTGCTAATTGGATTCAAACCGTTATCTTTGCAGTTATCCCGCAAGTCATCCCACCATTTGTCTCCTTTACGATATATCGTTGGGATATCAATATTCGTATGTCGACCATTATTGGTTTCGTTGGTGGTGGTGGTATTGGGTTCTTGCTAGCCCAATGGATTCGATTGCTCGATTATCGTTCTGCAGGGATTGCGGTCTGGTTTATTGCCATTACGGTTGCGATTTTAGATTACGTTAGTGCTGAAATCCGTGCCCGATTTGTATAGGTAATCAATATTTCTTATGAATAAAGAGCTTTTACAGTTTGTACAAGAAACGGCCGTTTCCGCAGGCAAATTAACGCTTAAAAAGTGGGATGAACCCATTACGATATCAGAAAAGGGGTATCACGATCTCGTGACCTCTTCTGATATCGCAGCCCAAGCCCACATTACTGAGAAAGTCATTGCCCGCTACCCCACTCACGGATTCCTAACCGAAGAGGAAGATTCCTCATTACCCGCAGAGGGTGAACTCATTTGGATTATTGATCTTATTGATGGCACGACAAACTATAGTCGCTATCAACCCCAATATGCTGTCTCCATAGGTGTGGGTCGACCTGTATCTCATGCCAATGGTGAACAAACTCAGTTCGAATTGCTAGCTGGGGCTATTTATGACCCCGGTCGTGATGAGCTATTTTCTGCTGCGGCAGGTGAAGGATCTTGGCTAAACGGCCGTTCTCTTAGTGCCAAAGGGCAAACGAAGCTTGAACACGCCATCATTGGAATGGATTTAAGCATGAATAAACGTACCGGACGGTCATCAAAGGATGTCGCCTTACGCTTAGCCAATAAAATTCATGGTATTCGCGTTTTAGGGTCAGCAGCCATTGGCATGGCCTGGGTCGCAGCCGGTCGGTTTGATGCCTACATCAATTACAATTTAAAGCCTTGGGATGTCGCAGCCGGGTTCCTACTCGTGAGTGAAGCCGGTGGCACTTATTCCAATGACGAAGGTCAGCCCATCGTTTGGGACACCCGAGGCATGGATTGTGTGATCAGTACCGGCCAGTTCCATCAAGACATTATCAGTGTCTTACAAAAATAATACAGAATTCCTAATTTGTATGATCGCTACAATTGCGATTGTGAATTTTGTGTCAAACTCCCAATTCACACGAACTTTTATCGAGGATACAATCCCCGCAAAATAGAGAGAGGTAAAATCTATGCGCTGGCCTCACTATGAACATATCTTTTTTGATTGTGATTCAACCCTCACCACTGTGGAAGGGATCGATATTTTGGCAGAGTCTGCCAACAAAAAACAAGAAATAGAAGCCCTTACGAATGCAGCTATGGATGGGCAAATTGATCTCGAAGAGGTTTATGGAAAACGCCTTCAAACGATTCACCCTTCTCGCGCCCAAATTCAGGATATCCGAAGAATTTACAAAAAAAATATCGTAGAAGACGCCCAATCGGTGATTCACACCTTGCAGGCGTTAGGTCATCAAATTTATATTATTAGTGGTGGGTTAGCTGAACCAGTGGAACAGTTTGGCATCTATTTAGGTGTACAAAAGGAAAACATTCGGGCAGTTCAAGTCGATTTTGACCAGCTTTCTGGTGATTGGTGGCAGCAAAAAGACAATAATCCAAAAGATCAGTACATGGCTTTTGAAGAAGGAGCCTTAACGATTAGCAATGGAAAAGCAAAGATTGTTAAGGAGCTTCTTGGTGAAAAAACCGGTCGGTCTCTACTGATTGGTGATGGAACAAGTGACTTGCTTGCAGGAACGGCCGTTGATCTCTTTGTAGGATTTGGCGGCGTTGTTAGCCGAGATAAAGTTCGAAATGAAGCACCTGCATTTATCCCCACCCCCTCTATCTCTCCCTTATTACTTCTTGCTGCAGGTCCTGCAGCCATAGATCGAGTGAAAGATTCAGAACATCGAACACTCTTTAAAAAAGCATTTGATTTAACGAATCAAGGAGCAATCCAATTTAAAAATGAGCAACTCAAACAGAAATTCCAAAAAGCATATCAAGCTGTATATTCCCGGGCCCACTGAAGTTCGTCCAGAAATTCTTGACGCCCAAACTGAATGGATGATCGGGCACCGCATGCCAGAATGCATCGACCTTGTCAAAAGCATCCTTCCAAAACTCAAAAAAGTGTTTTTTACCGAGCAACGCGTTCTTATTACTGCTTCCTCTGGTACAGGCCTATGGGAAGCGGCCGTTCGCAACACTATCAATAAAAAAGCCCTCAACTGCGTCAATGGAGCATTTTCTGATCGTTGGCGGCAAGTCACCGAAGCAAATGGTAAAGCAAACGAGGTGCTTGAAGTGGAATGGGGTAAGCCAATCTTACCTGAAATGGTTTCAGAACGATTGGCAACGGGTGAATTTGATGCCATCACCGTCGTTCACAATGAGACGAGTGTTGGACTTACCAACCCGATCAAAGAAATTGCTGAAGCCGTTCGTCAAGCCCCCTATGGTGATGAGATCATGATTTTGGTTGATTCAGTGAGTGGTCTTTCAGGGGCCCGTCTCGA
>JANQSK010000639.1 GCA_028284105.1 Anaerolineae bacterium | reverse complement strand
TGCAATTATAGTCGTTGTGGTCATCATCTTTGCGCTTGGCTACGTGTATGCCAATCGGTTGATGAAGGCAGGCCCAAATGAAGTGCTTATCATTTCAGGTCGTGGGGAAGGTCCCTCACTTATTTCAGGTGGTCGCCGCTTTGTGTGGCCTATCTTTGAACGAGTTGATCCCTTATCCCTCGAGTTAATGACAATCGACATCACAACTCCTGATGTGCCCAGTAGCCAAGGGGTTCCTGTTACCGTTGATGGCGTTGCCCAAGTGAAAATTGGCAGTGACCAGGATTCAATGCGCACAGCTGCCATTCAATTCTTGTCTAAATCGCAGGGTGAAATTAAGCACGTGGCTCACGAAACATTGGCCGGTCACTTACGAGCAATTCTTGGTACGCTGACCGTTGAGCAACTGTACCGCGATCGTGAAGCCTTTGCTCAAAAGGTTCAGGAAGTGTCTGGCGAAGACATGGCAAACATGGGATTGCAAATTGTCTCCTTCGTCATTAAGGACATTAGCGACACCGAAGGGTATCTTGAAGCGTTAGGTCGTCCTCGTATTGCAGAAGTCAAGCGTGACGCCACTATTGGCGAAGCGGAAGCAGATCGAGATGCAACTATCGAAAGCGCAAAGATGCGCCAAGAAGGGGAGTCTGCCAAGTTTGCTGCTCAAACCAAGATTGCAGAAAGCAAGAAAGAGTATGAGGTAGAGCAAGCGGGTTTTGAACAAGAAACAAACCGTCGTAAAGCAGAAGCTGAACTTGCTTATACACTCCAATCTAACATCACCAATCAAGAAGTCACTGAACAAGAAATTGAAGTTGAGATTGTTGCGAAGCAAAAGAAAATTGAAGTTCAGCAGCAAGAAGTCGCTCGTCGTGAGCAAGAGCTGGATGCAACAGTCCGGAAGCCTGCGGAGGCAGAACGATATAAGGTGCGCACACTGGCTGAAGCCCGTCAATTCCAACTCCAAACAGAAGCAGCTGGTGAAGCAGAAGCAATTCGCCAACGTGGTGAAGCGGAAGCGGCCGCAGCGCGAGCAAAAGGTTTAGCGGAAGTTGAAGTTCTCCGTGAAAAAGGTCTTGCAGAGGCAGAAATCATTCGCCAACAGGGTGTGGCAGAAGCTGAAGCAACCATGAAGAAAGCGGATGCTTGGAAAGAGTACACGCAAGCCGCAGTGATTCAGCAGTTGCTCGATCGATTGCCAGAGGTTGCAAACGCTATTGCACAACCGCTCGCAAAGACAGACAAGATTGTTGTTGTGAGCAATGGCGGTGATGCTGGTTCTGGGGCAGGTGCTTCAAAGATTACGAAGGATGTGACCAATATCATTTCTCAACTGCCAGCCACAGTTGAAGCTTTAACCGGTGTCGATCTTATTGAAACAATCAATAGCTTGGGTGCATTAAAAGCAAATCAAGCAATGATTGATGAGCCTACAAACGGTTCGGTTGAAGAAATTTCGGTTGAAGATGCGGCTGAGGATTTGCCATTAGAGACAGCAGTAGCGAATAGTTCAGAGAATGGGGATGGTTCCGACCAATAAGGAGAGTAGATGATGATTAATTAACCGCAAAGGGTGCGAAGATCGCAATTATTTGAAATAAATTCTCTGCGTTCTTTGCGCCTTTGCGGTAATGTTTTAAATTAACAATAATATTATGAGCCGATAGACTCTACATCTTCGTTTTCCGAAACGCGTCTTTCAAAGCGAGCTTCCCATCCACAAAGTGAAAGATATCGATTCCCTGAATATCCGTGATCGATCCATCGTCAGCCACTTCGTCATAAGACCATTCCGCAAACGCATAATCCCCAGAAAACCATAAGCGACCGCCTCGTTGTTCACCCCCAGATTCATATTCCAAGATTTCAGCAAAACCGCGCCGCACTTCATCTTTTCCAGAATAAGTTGTACCTGGTTCTGGTCCTACGGACGCTTTGTAAACACAATCATCCGTCATCAAGGCCATTAACCCATCAACATCTGCTTGTCCCCACGCTTTTGAAAATTTTGCCAATAGTTCTCGTTTTTCTTGTTCGTTCATGTTTTACTCTCGTTAAATATCTGCATTTAATTGTTGTGTTAAATAAGCCTCAACATCTGGGCCAGTTGGATTATTCAAGACGGTGTCAATCCAAGCTTGGCGTTCAAAGCCATGAACAGCAAGTTCCCATGTGCAGGCCAATAAATCCTGTTCGGCTCTAGTGATTGTTCCAGGATCATCTAATGGTGATGAAAAAAGGTGCTGTTTCAAGATTTCTTGATCATACCACCAGTCAAGGAGGAGCCAATTACGATGTTCTCCTTGGTGGATAATGAGGAACCCAAGACCGTACCGGGAGTCCGTGCTGGCTGGGCTAGGTAATTGCGCTAGCATCGCTTCTTCAGCAAGTTTAATGATATTGGGATCAGGCACAATATCTTCAGCTGATTTTTGAAAGCGAATACCATAAACTTTGATGCGCCAACCGTCTTGTTGAGCAATATGAAGAAAACGAACCGGTTGGGTTTTGTAATTTGAGCGTAAATTAATCATATCAAGTTGAATTTAACAAAAATAGATGCTGTACCGAATGTCATCATTTTAATGACATTTTTGTTTTGCTCCAAAGCGATAGATGAGCAGAAGAATTGAGGTGTTGGTGTGGTTTATTCATACCCTGGGTGCTCAGCAGTTAACCAAACAGACCAACCGCGTTCCTGACTAAATGAGGCAAACGCATAATAATATTCAAAGGTGCGATCTTCATAATTCGTATAAATTTCTGTTTCTTCCGCAATGATCATTTCTTCCCAAAACTCACCGGATTCTACCGCTTCAAAACGAATCAAGTCGCCCTCCCGAGAAAGAACCACATTGACGAAATCACCGGCACCGGTCAGCTCATCGGAAACGACATGGGTACATTCGTAAATTAAATCACCATTTTTATAAACTCTAAGCGTGTCATCGATGTTGTTGGATGAGATGTCTATGGAGAGATTAAGGATAGTGTTTGATTGGGTTGCAAATCGCAGTTCTGGTTCAACCGCACAACTACGGGCTGGGTTATTATTTGAGGCTGATTCTGTTTGATAAACATTAGGGCCTTGAGAGCATGCCAGAAAAAGAAATAGGGAGAGTGCAGCAAAAATTGATGTAATCAAAGGGTTTGGGTTTAAAAAGAGGGGTAAGCGATTCATATTGTCTCCATTATCGTTGGAATGATGATTGGTTTACCCCTAAAACGCTTCGGCGCTGGCTTTTGTTCCCCATGTGCTGAATTAAGAGGCTGGAATCACTTGAGTTTGTTTTTCTTCATTTCTAGCTGGCAGCCAAAGTGGCCCAACGACCGTTAATAGCACAATTAAATTAAAGAAAATGTTCGAGGCAGCGCCTGCCGCTATCGAGCCGGTTGTGTCTAAAAAGAACCAAGAGAGGGCTCCATTTAACACCGATCGGCGAACACCTTCCGGAGCCAAATCATAAACCCACGCTCTAAGACAAAAAACCATCAAACCCCAACCCATTAAAAATCCGCCCGTTAGAGCCGATAAAAATCGAGTCGTTTGTGCTTCATAATTTTGTGCGTTGTCGAGGGGCCAATCTAATAAATCAAGCGTCCAGCGAGCTGGCTCTGCTGTGGCTTCTATTGAACCTAAAAAGAATATAGGGCCAAATGAAGCAATCACAACGGCCGTAATGATGAGCCAAAATTTGTGGAATTGTTGGGTTCTTATTGTAGACATAGAGAACGTCCTCTTTTGTTGTTTAGGCATGCGACCAGAATCGCGTCTGCTGCTCCAAACACGATTCTGGTGCACGATAATTGTGATACTGCTCAGAGAAAGTGTAGCATTTGCTACAAAATTAGTATAGCACAAAATGTAGCAGTTGCAACATTATTTTGAAGGATTGAATGATTTAGGGAAAGTCTGATGATATCTTATGTCGCAGACATTAATGCCACAAAGGCATCTCGAAGCGGGTTTGGTGTGTTGTCTCGAGGCTGGAGTAGTTCTAACGGCCGTAAAAGTTGAACACCTTCAATCGATAACGTACAAAGCTCTCCCCGCTCAACTTCTCGTGCAATGGTGTACTCTGGCAAGATAGAAACGCCCATATTGCTTAAAAGCGCATACTTTATCGTTCCCGGGCTGTCCAAAGCGGTGGTCGTGTTGAGGGTGATGTTGTGTTTGGCGAGCTGCTGCTCCTGCCAAATTTGGGTGCGACTGTTTTGTTGGCGGCTTAAAAAAGGCTCTTTCGAGAAAGCAACGGCCGTTACCGTATCCCATGTTGCCCAAGGATGATCTGGATGGACGACAACTTGATACGCAAAGTGACGCACCATCGTCGCTACAATTCGCGGATCATTCAAATCATCACAGCCACCAGCAACCAGCCCAAGATCGTATCGTCCTTCTGCAACACCAGATAGCACATCGGTTGTGGGGTTGGTTTGCAATGATAAGGAGACGTTGGGGTGTTGTTCTTGGAAATGCTTCATCAAAGGAGGCAGCACATAAACGGCAATTCCAGATGAGGCACTAATCATTAATTTTTGCCGCTGTTGCGTGCTTTCATCTTGCATCGTTTGTGCCGCTTCATCCACTGCGGCCAAAATGTGTTGTGCATGCTGGTGTAACCGTTCACCAGCAGATGTCAATTTCACACCGTGGGGACTACGGTCAAACAGCACAACCTGTAGGCCATTTTCAAGCTGTTGTATTTGTTGACTGACCGCAGATTGAGACATCAAGAGCTCTTGTGCGGCTCGGTTAAAGCTCCCCTGTTGCACCACTGTCGTGAAAATATGTAATCGGTGAAGGGTCAATATGTGCTGACTCATGCTATAAGTATAGCTTATAACGGTTGCTAGCAGTTGCCTCTAACACTGTGTTCATGCTGCCCCTTAAACTAACCCTCACGATTAAGGAATGAATTTTATTTTGACAAAAGGTTTATCATGACACATCGATTTCATGTTTCTAATGTATTAATTATCGGGTCAGGGGCAGCCGGACTGCGCGCCGCTATTGCGTCCCATGAAGCAGGCGTGGACACTATCATTGTGGGTAAGCGTCTGCGGCGTGATGCCCACACGGTGTTGGCGGCAGGAGGCATCAATGCGGCATTGGGCACCGTTGATCCTGAAGATAGTTGGCAACAACACTTTGCTGACACCATGCAAGAAGGTTACTTTTTAAGCCATCCCAAAACGGTTGAAATTTTAACGCGCGAAGCGCCGCAAGCGATTGAAGAGTTGGTTTCATATGGGGTCCCATTTGCTCGCCAACCAAATGGAGAGCTCGATCAACGCTACTTCGGGGCGCATAAGTATCGTCGCACCTGTTACTCTGGGGATTGGACGGGCAGAGCCATCATTTTTGGATTAGCAGACAAGGTTGAATCACTCAACATACCCATTCACGAACACCAATACGTCACGAGATTGCTGGTCGATAATGGTAAATGCTTTGGCGCGTTAGCCTTCAATCTAAACACTGGTGAGCGAACAGTTTACTTAGCGGATGCTGTTGTGCTAGCGGCTGGTGGTCATACCCGTCTATGGCGACGTAGCTCATCCCGACGGGACGAAAACACAGGTGATGGCATGTATCTCGCGCTTGATGCAGGTGTGGAACTGGGTGATATGGAGCTTGTTCAATTTCATCCAACTGGAATGGTCGCCCCTGAAAGCATTGCCGGAACGCTTGTAACTGAGGCAGTGCGCGGTGAGGGAGGTCATCTCCTCAATGTGAACGGCGAACGTTTTATGGAAAGGTATGACTCTGAACGAATGGAGCTTTCAACCCGTGACCGTATCGCTTTGGCGAACTACGCTGAAATTCAAGAAGGGCGCGGTGGCCCAAATGGGGGTGTCTTCTTAGATATCAGCCACCGTAGCAAAGAGTTTATTATTGAAAAGTTGCCCCGAATGTATCGACAATTCTTGGAACATCAGCTACTTGATATCAGCCAAGAGCCGATGGAAGTGGCCCCAACCGCTCACTATTCAATGGGCGGCGTTGTGGTCAATCCTGAGACGCACGCGACGTCTATTACCGGACTGTATGCGGCGGGTGAAGTGACGAGTGGGGTGCATGGGGCCAATCGCTTGGGTGGTAACTCATTGGTGGAAACGGTGGTTTACGGCCGTATCTCTGGCACCGAAGCAGCTCAATTTGCACTCGACATTCCTGCCCAGCATCGCAACATGAAAGTTATTCAGGCGGCCCACGATGATTTGGATAGCTTTATCAAGCACGGCAGCGAAATGGCGCGACCTTTGCAAAGACAGCTGCGCAACGTAATGTGGCAATATGGCGGTGTGATTCGTAGCGAATCGGGACTCTTAAAAGGGCTCGAGGAGCTCAAAGAGATTGGTAAAGCAGCCAAACATGTGGACGTGCGACCTTCAAGCGAGGGGTATCACGATTTAGCCTTGGCGCTAGATCTGCGCTCATCTTTGCTGTCATCAGAAGCAACGCTGCGTAGTGCGCTTGAGCGCCGTGAAAGCCGTGGTGCCCATCAACGAAGCGACTATCCTGAGATTGATGAATCGCTTCGGGTGAATTTTATTAACTATGTGGAAGATGGTGAACTGCACGTTGTGTCTGAAGCCATCCCACCGATTGATGAAGAATTGCTGCCTTATCTTGACGGAGAAGAGCTTGAGGTAGCTGGCCGACTGCTGGAGTAAAGAGGGTTTCGTTTTAAAACGGCCGTTATCCATAACGGATAACGGCCGTTTTTGTTTAGACTAGTGCCGTGTATTCATCAAAGAAGCTATTTTTGTGAACCCATCAACCTTTTTTTGATCTCGCCGATATTCAACCTCTAATTGATCTCGATACTGCTTCGTAATTTCTCGAAGAATATCAATTGATTGATTGTATTCTTTGCTCTCTAATTCATAATTTGGGATAACGGGTTGCCCAACAACCAATGTGTATGGGATGCCAGTTTTATTTAATTCATTGCGATACCATTGATTTAGTTCATAAAAAGGTACATGAAATCCTACTTCATCTAAAATCTTCTCTAATTGTCCCCAGAGAATCCCTTGCATGTTGATTAATTCAAAAACTGCATTTCCCCCTGGCTTTAAAGCTATAAAATGAGTTTGGGCTGTAGATTTCATACTGTAGGCAGGTAATGCACTTATTGAGTTAACATTGAAGATGACGTCAAAAAATTCAGATTTAAATTCCGTCCTAAAATCATGCACTAGAGCATTTAATTCACCGTTTCCGGATGGAAGATTTTTTAAAATAATTTGTGAAATGAGAGAATCAATTCGAAGATTTCTTCTATTTTGATAATTGATTGCTGTGAGAGCAATATCAGTTGCATAAACAGAGAATCCATAAGCTGCAAAAATTTTGGGGAGTGGAGATAAGCCACAACCAGGGAACCAAATTGATAGTCGTTTTTGATCAAGCAGGGAATCCATTAATTGACATAAATGATTGAGATCGAAGCCATCACCAAGAGTTCTGATTACAGAATCATAGCTTTTTTCGTCTTGAGGAAGAGACGAATAATACGATTCCCAATCGACATGATTATCCCAGTTTTGAGGCATCTCAATCGTTTTGCTCATGCAATAAATCTCCTTGTCATTTAACTAAAAACATTGATAAAGAAACTATTTAATTGTGGTGTTTTGGAGTGGCAATTACTCCTGTAATTATACGTGAACAACATGAATTTCAGGTGAGAATTGAGCTCGAAAAATACGCATTTCCCTCTTCATTTTGGAATTAAAATCCGTAATAAACAACTTTAAATTTTACTGTTTCAAAAGAGTGGGAAAAGAACCCTGACTATTTGAAAATAACCCCCTAAATACACCTTTCGGATGATTCAATCAACCCCTAAAAACGTTACGATTTTTTCATGAACACGTATGAAATTCGAATCCAGAGTTTGCTCGATCCCGCTTGGCAAGAAACCTTCAACATTGAGTCATTCACCCACGATAAAGTGCAACGTCAAACCTTGCTTAGTGGAACGCTTGATCAATCCCAGCTTCAAGGTTTGCTCAACCGCATCCACGATATGGGGCTCAAGCTAATTGAAGTCAAACTAATCGACTCTGGCCAATAAAGGAAACTTCATGAAAAAATATCGTTTGCTTATGCTTCTTTTGATTAATGTGGGCTGGTTAACGGCCGTTTACATGCCCCGTGCCAATACCGTCAACAACTATTTTGGCATGCCAAGTGCCACCTCAGACATCGATTTATTTATTGAGCAAAACATGCTAGAGAGAACGATTCCTGGCCTCTCGTTTGCAGTCATGAATCGAGGGGAGGTCGTCTATTCAGAGAGCTATGGCTTGGCCAATGTGGAGAAAGGGTTGACCGTCACAGACCAAACCATTTTCGAAGCAGCTTCTCTCTCAAAGCCCCTATTTGCTTACTTTGTCATGACCTTCGTGGAAGAAGGAAAGCTTGACCTCGATCAGCCGCTCTACACCTACTACCCCAATCCAGATATTCAAAATGATCCTCGCGTTGAAGAAATTACGGCTCGAATGGTGCTCAGCCATCAATCTGGGTTTCCAAATTGGCGAGAAAATGAGCCAGATGAGGTGCTGAAGATTAACTTTAAACCGGGGTCAGGCTATCTCTACTCTGGGGAAGGATATCAATATCTGGCAATGGCACTCCGGGAGATTGAGCAAACGGATTGGACAGGTTTGGAACAGCTATTCCAAGAGCGGGTGGCACAACCACTAGGATTAAAACACACCGTTTTTATCCAAACCTCCTACACGCG
>JANQSK010000253.1 GCA_028284105.1 Anaerolineae bacterium | reverse complement strand
ATCCAGGACACGGCCGTATCTTGAAACTAGACTGGGGGAGCGAAGACCAACTGCAAGCCCGTCTTACCACAATTCGCGTCAAGGTATTTGATAGGCCAGGGCTACTGTATGAAATAACCCACCTGATGCAAAATGAAGGCATGAACATCTCCTACATCAACACACCACCAGCACCCAAAGGGGAGGTCCATCTTGTCTTCACATTAGAAATTGTGCAACCGCGTCAATTTGTGCGCATCTTGCATCAAATTCAGGCGTTGGTCAACGTGAGCGAAGTTCGAACGCTTGATACCCATGTCACTCCAAGTCAGCAGTTCCAATCCATGTCGCTATACCTTCCCGAGTAACCCCTTTTGTAGATATTTTCACAATTCGAAAGCTGTTTTTTTAATACATTTGACTATTGATCTAGCTTCCAACATTCTATATGATGGTGCCCAGCTTAAAAATTATTCGTTTACCTATTTTACTGTTCGCTAGAACAGATTTTATAAGTTTGGTATTTCAGTTTAGATAGAACCCAGCCTTCGACTTTCAAAATAGATATGAAGATATGTAGCCCAGCAGAGGATGCTGAATACCTGCTTGGAGATAAAGATGTTAAAGAAAAAATATTTTAAAACAAAAGAAGAATGTGAAGTTACCTTTGAATTTGATCACAACGGCGCTAAAGAAGTTGCTTTGTTGGGTGAATTCTCAAATTGGGAACCAATTGGCATGAAAAAGAGCAAAAGCAAAAATGCACCTTTTAAGATCAAAGTGCGTTTACCAAAAAACCAATCTTTCCAATTCCGTTATTTAATTGACCAACAAGTTTGGGAAAATGATGAGGCTGCTGACGCCTATTGGCCTAACGACAAGGGCAGTGACAACAGCGTCGTTTTCACAAACAACTAATTATTCTGTAAGTCACTTTTTACAAACATTAAAAAGGTCTGAATTTTTTCAGGCCTTTTTTGTTTTCAACCCCCGATATTCTTACAAGAAGATAACAGTGTGCCAGAAATAGACTGTCTCTATTTTTCTATTGCTATACTTTTTAGGTAAATCACGGAATTTTCAATCAAAAAGTGAGGTGGTTGACAGAACTTTTTCTTAAAAGATGCCTTAAACAGTCTGTCAGTTACCGATTAAATCACACTATTTGAAGCTGATTTATTTTTTGAACGTGATGTGATTGACAAAATAAATTGAGTGAACTCGATTCAGGCATCAATGGATGCCTAATTAGATTTTGGAGAAATTTGCATGATGCGCTGGCAGAAATATTTGTTTGTTTTGTTATTACCTATTTTAGTGGCCTGTTCTCAAACGGCCGTTCCTGAAGAAACGGCCGTTCCCACCGAAGCAGCTGAAGTTGTTGAAGAAGCTGATGAGGCCATGGAAGACGAGGCCATGGAAGATGAGGAAATGGCTGATGAAGAAATGGAAGACGAAGCCATGGAAGATGAAGAAATGGCTGATGAAGAAATGGAAGACGAAGCCATGGAAGATGAGGAAATGGCTGATGAAGAGATGGAAGACGAAGCCATGGAAGATGAGGAAATGGCTGATGACGAATCGTCCTTGGACAGTGCGCCTATTAGTGACGAAGAAGCCAAATCTCTTATGTTTGCCTTGTCTAATGGCCCTCCATCGAATGCTGAAGACGCCATCGAACGTATTATTGCCGCCGATGACAAACGCTTTATTGGGGTCTTTCTTGAACTAGTACGCGCTCGCCAAATCGGACTCACCCGCGTCTTGGAACTTAACGATTATCTTGCAGCATTACTGCGCTTGAGTGGCGAAGGTATTGGCCCAAGCTGGGAGCAGTGGGTTGAATGGTACGGCAAAACAGATTACACCGTTCCTGATGGCTTTGTCAGTTGGAAAGGGCAAATGCTAAGTTTAATTGATCCAAGATTTGGGACATTTTTACAAGACAGACATCCCATTAACATTCGCCCAGAAGAAATTATGTGGGGTGGTGTGGTTGTTGATGGCATTCCACCATTGGATTATCCAAATATGATTACACCAGCTGAAGCAGATTATTTGGACCCATGGGATCCTGTCTTTGGGATGTCGATCAATGGGGATAGTCGAGCTTATCCGCTTCGAATTATTGATTGGCATGAGATGGCCAATGATGTTATCGGTGGCGTCCCTGTCTCCATCGCCTACTGCACCTTATGCGGGGCAGCCATTGCCTATGATGGTCGTGGTTCTGATGGGACAGATTATGACTTTAGCTCCTCTGGGTTCCTTTTCCGTAGCAATAAGTTGATGTATGACCGTCAAACAAACACGTTATGGAATCAACTCACTGGCGAACCTGTTCTAGGCGAACTCGTTGACACAGATGTTGAACTCGACTTATTGCCAATCGTGCTTACGACATGGGAAGAGTGGCAGGCTCAGCATCCTGATACAGTTGTTGTTGATGAAAATACTGGCACCTCTCGTGATTACACACTTGGCTCAGCCTACGGAGACTACTTCCAATCTGGATTTACGATGTTCCCGGTTTGGCAACGAGATGGTCGCCAAGAAACAAAAGATTTTGTGTATGCATTAAACATTGATGATACCCCTAAAGCATATCCCATTAAGCTTTTGACTGAAGCGGGTGTGGTCAATGACGTATTAGCCGATACGGCCGTTACGCTTATTGCTGCCCGTGGGATTGTTGAATCAGAAGGCCAAAGTCGAAGAGCTGGCCCCGTCACCTATAGTAGCGGTGCAGAAGTACGTGCTTATGCTCGGGGTGATGAAACATTTAGCCCAGGACCTGATCCCGATACCGTGATTGATTCAGCGGGTCAAGAGTGGCAAGTAACGGAAGAAGCACTTGTTGGGCCAAATGGTGAAACGCTTGAACGTATTAGCGGTCATTTAGCTTACTGGTTTGGCTGGTTCGCTTTTTATCCTGAGACCTTACTTTTCGAAGGATAGATTCCCAAATTTCAACCATCGTAAGTCTAAAATGAAGTTTGTTTATTAAAACTACGATAGATTTTTTAGACTTACGGTGGATTTTTATATTATGAACATTTGGGGAATCGACAATTTTAGTAATGAAGCAGCCGAAGAGTGGCTGTATGACTTTGGAGAAAATGATTTTCGATTAATTGACCGCACATTAGCAGGGGTTGCCTATCTTTTACCTGTTGATGAGCTAGATGAAATCGAAGCAGCCGAAGCGCTCGTTGCAGCTGAGGCTGTTGCTGCGGCACTTGGCTCAAAAGCGACACCCATTCCTGATGAATTAACAGAATGGCTAGAAGAGAATCCTGTGATGCAGGTCAAAGACGAATATGTGGAGATGGCTCAAAAAGCGATCCAACGTGTCCTCAACCAATCTGATTTACGAACACATTGGGAAGCCACCGATCAGTTTGAGTCCTGGCAAGCCACCCTACAGAATCTTTTAACACGATTAACTTCAAATCATTAATTTTTGATTTCAATAGCTCATAAATTTGAAGCAAGCTTATGAGCTTGGCGGGTGGTTTCAGGGAGCCGATATTTGGGGGTGCAGTCTAGTACGTATTGAACGGCCGTTTCCAACCCAATTCGATGCCCCACAGAAATATACAGCGGCTTGACCCCTGTCCTTGAGCGCAGCACTACCCCAATTTGCTCCCCTTTATCCATGAGCGGCTCAAACGCTCCCTTCTCTTCAGCCAATTCGCCATGTTTGCCAATAAAACGCGTCTTTGCAACGCCAATTGAAGGAATATCAGCCAACAATCCCAAATGAGCAGCCAGCCCCAATCGCCTAGGATGTGCAATGCCTTGTCCATCACATAGCAATAAATCAGGCTTGATTTTTAGCTGGCTCAACGCGTCAAGAATTGCGGGCACCTCTCGAAATGACAGCAATCCAGGAATATACGGCATGCTGGTTGGCAGATGCGCAACGGCCGTTTCCGCCACCGTTAATTCTGGAAAATTAAGCACAACAACCGCAGCTCGTGTGGTTGCCCCCTTATCTTCAAACCCTACATCAACCCCGGCCACATAATGGATAGGCCCCAACTGATCGACTTTGCTCACTTGATAGCGAAGCTTCTCTTGGACAGCAATGGCCTCACTGGCTGAAAGATCCCAGCGGTGTTGAGGGGGCTTCAGCCAGTCAATAATTTGCCCAGCAACATCTTCTGGTGTTTTATCTTCTGTATCAATTTGTGGAAATTGAGCATAAAGCGCTTTTCGTTCATTGA
>JANQSK010000211.1 GCA_028284105.1 Anaerolineae bacterium | reverse complement strand
AATCCCACCGCTTGAAATTCAATTCTCAAAAGCAGAAGGCGAGCTCAACGAATCTCTTGTCGCGTTGGCTGAAGCACAAGCCACCTTATCACAACAGCAATCTCAGCTCACTGAGTTCAATAGCGGTTTCAAATCACAACAGCTCAAAATTAATGAGTGGCAGCAAAAACAAGAAACGGCCGTTAAAGACCAACAGCGTGCCCAGAATCGACTTGCTCAAGCTGAAGGACAGCTCAATCAGCTGCAAGAGCGGCTCGACGAACAAAAAGCAAACGATAACAACGCCGATTCTGAAGAAGCAACCCAGTTCAAAGCAGAGGTTGAAACGCTGACAGCCACCTTGGAGAAAAGCGAAACGGCCGTTAAAGAAGCCCGCCACGCTCGCCGCGAACTCAGTGACGAACGACATCCGCTTATCAAAGTGCTCAAGCAGCTTCGCCGTAAACATCGTGATGATGAACGGCAGCTTCGGAAAGAACAAAGTGCATTCGCACGACTCGAAGCACGGGTTGAAATGCTTGACCAAATGCGGCTCAAAGAAGTGCAAATCAGCGATAATTCAAAGCTGTTGGGCAATTTAGCCAGCCTCATTGAAATCCCTGATGAACACAAAACGGCCGTTTCTTCGGCATTAAAAGAAAAGTTAGCCACCCTTATTTTTGCAGACAGCAAGAGTCTAGAAAGCTTCTCACAATCTGATAATCCTGGACAGGTGGCTATAGCAGCGGATCGACTCCCAGATAATAGCAGTCACGCTTTGCCTAAAGGAAACAACATCGTTGGTTGGGCCAATGACATCGTAAAGGCGAAAAAAGAGGCCAAAGCGGTTAGCCAAGCCCTGTTGGGACAGATACTCCTCGTAAAGGATAGCGACACAGCTTACAAACTGGGTCCCACTCTACCCTCAGGGTGTCTGGCTGTTGCACCCAACGGCATGCTCGCCTCAGCAGATGGAACAATTGTGACACCACCTGATGGACAAGAAAATGATGTCTTGGCACAAGAGTCTCGATGGCGGGCAGCCCAAGAAGAAGTGACGCAGAAATCATCTGACCTTCAAACATTAGAATCTAACCTTGCCAAGCAACAGGATGATATTCAGGCGAAGCAGGATAAAGTTGATGCGCTTCAGCAAGAAGAGTCTGCCAAAAATCGGAACGAACAAGAGCTGGCTCAAACGGTTTCCAAAGATCAGCGCGCTTTAGATAGAGCCAAACAGCAGCTTAGCTTTTTAGAACGCCAAGAAAAACAACGATTGGGTGTGGTTGAACGACTTACATCAAGAATTGCTGAAGTCCAATCGCTGATTGTTGAACAAAAAACGGCCGTTTCTGATTCAGAAGCGATTGTTTTAGAGTCTCGCACTCAGTTAGCAGCCCTCCCTGTCGCAGAAGCGACCCAACAGCGTGAAACACTCCAACAGGGTATCCACTCTGCTCAAACGATTGTGGCCGGTCGCCAAGCGGTGGTTGATAGCCGTCGCGCGACGCTCAATCAAGTAGAAACACAGCTTAGCCGCCTCACCGCGCGCCAAGCCTCTCTACAAGAACAACTCAATAGTACCGTAGAGAGTGAAACACAGGACAAGCTTCAAACACTTCAAGATAAGCTGAGCACGCTCGATGCGCAGCTTGGCCCTGTGCGCACTCAGCTCCAAGAGTGCCGCGTTGAACTGGTTGAGTTTGAGGAAAAAACGGCCGTTTTACAAAAATCAACACACGATAAAGAAACGACCTACACGCAAACTAAAATCACCTATACGCAGCGCAAAAGTGAAATCGAATCCCTTCAAGATCGCATCAAAACCGATCTGGGCATTGTGGCTCTCGATTACGGAGAAGGTCAAATTGGGGCAACACCGTTGCCTATTGGCGGTGTACAAACCTTACCCAAAGTCACAGAACTGCCCCAGGATATCGAAGAAACGATCCAAAATTACCGAGGACAAATCCAACGGATGGGTGCCATCAACCCAGATGCGCCTGAAGAGTATCAAGAAACACTCGATCGCTTTGATTTCCTCAATCAACAAATTGAAGATTTGAACCAGACGGAAGAACAGCTCCGTAAAATTATTGATGAGCTAGACGATCTCACCTCACGTGCCTTTGCTGAAACGGTTGAGAAGGTTAATGCCGTTTTTGGTGAGACATTTACGCAGCTATTTGGTGGTGGGGCTGGCCGACTCCAGTTGACCGATCCAGATGACCTAACCATTAGCGGTGTCGATATCATTGCTCGACTTCCTAATCGACGAGAACAAGAGCTTGGTTTGCTGTCTGGTGGTGAAAGGTCATTAACGGCCGCAGCGCTTATTTTTTCACTGCTCAAAGTTTCCCCTACCCCATTCTGTATTATGGATGAGGTCGATGCGGCGCTTGATGAAGCAAACATCAATCGCTTTAGAGATTTGCTCAAAAGTCTAACGAGCAAAACTCAATTTATTGTGATTACACACAATCGGGGAACGGTGCAGGCGGCTGAAACCATCTATGGCATTAGCATGGGTACAGACAGCGCGAGTCAAGCTATCTCAATCAAACCGGAAGATTATGTCAAGCAACCTGAATTAATCTAACTCGAAGAGAATACTAAAACAACTATTAAATAGCAGAGGCGCACAAGTTCACTTGTGCGCCTCTTTTCTTTTGCAAACTAAAACAAAAGGCCGATGTACGTGACATCGGCCTCATGGTGGTAAATAGCGTAAACGCTAAGTTTGGGGTCTCAACACGACACAGGTTAGACCTGTGCGGGTGTTTTTAATAAATGATTCACATGCGCTAAGAGTTGATCAAACTGGAATGGTTTTCGCAAAAATTGATCGGCACACGCTTCGTACTCGAGTTGATGCTGTCGGGTTGCATTGTCCCCGCTCATCATTAAAACTGGAATATGCTTCACATCATCATTCTCCCGCAGTTGTTTACAGACGGAATAGCCATCCAGTTTCGGCATCATGATATCAAGCATGATGATGTCAGGTTTTGCTTCAACGGCCGTTTCAAGGGCCTGAACACCATCACTTGCTTCTAACACCTTGAACCCTGACATTTCAAGCATGACGCGAAGCATATGGCGGATATTTAGTTCATCGTCAACTACCAATACTGTTTGCATTAATAAATTTCCTTTGCACTCCAATACAATTTTAGGTACAGAAAAAGAGTACAACCTGTATCTAGCGATTAGAGTTTCTGTTTATCAACCATGGGTGTGAAGTGACGAGCAATGCTGAAGCATTCTGACTTTAATGAGGGAATAGCACTTTAGGTATAGGAATTAAGTACTATATGGTCCTCTTTTCCACCATTTAAACTCTTTTTTAACAACTCCCTTACAGATGGTTTACATCATTCCATTGATTCCCCTTCTGAGCATGGCTTATAATAAATTATGTGCATCTTTTTCCGTATCTGAAGAGTATTGTGAGTCGTTATGAGTTTTGATATTGGAACAACAATTGGATCGTACAAAATAAGCGAGAAGTTAGGCAAAGGCGGGATGGCTACCGTCTACAAAGCGTATCATGAAAATTTAGATCGCGATGTGGCTATCAAAGTGCTGCATGCTGTCTTCAAAGATGATGAATCATTTTTGCGTCGCTTTTCGCGCGAAGCAAAAGTCGTTGCCAAACTTGAACACCCTCACATTGTTCCCGTCTATGATTTTGCAGAATTTATAGGCTACCCCTACCTCGTTATGAAATATATTGGAGGGGAAACGCTCAAAGAACGCATCACCTCCGGTCAATTAACCAAATCAGACTCCTTACGAATTATTGAAGCGATTGCAAATGCATTAGATTATGCCCACAAAATGGGCGTGCTGCACCGCGACATCAAGCCATCCAATATTTTGCTCACTGAAGATAATGGGGTTTACATCGCAGATTTTGGGTTGGCACGCATTAGCCAAGCTGGGGAATCCACCCTTTCGCAAGACATGATCATGGGAACACCCCAATATATCTCGCCTGAGCAAGCGAAAGGCGTCCAGGAAATAGACGGCCGTACCGATATTTACTCCTTCGGGATCGTGGTCTACGAAATGATCACGGGGCAGGTTCCCTTTCAATCGGATACCAGTTATTCCATTATCCATTCTCAAATATTTGATCCGCCTCCTTCTCCCCGCTCCATCAATGCGGATATTAACCCTGTTTTAGAAT
>JANQSK010000203.1 GCA_028284105.1 Anaerolineae bacterium | reverse complement strand
AGCAGGTGGCACTTAAAGAGATTGCCGCGGCCCTCAACATTCGGGTGCCATCCCTTTATAATCACATCAATGGCCTAAGTGGGTTACGCCAGGATCTACGTCTGCATGCACTTACTTTGCTTATTCGTCGCTTTCAGAGTGCTATGCATGGTAAAACGGGTCGGGAATCGCTTGTAGCCGCAAGTCATGCCTACCGCGCCTTTGCTCACGAAAATCCTGGTCTATACCCCTTAATTTTAGAAGCTGGACCCGATGAAACAGGGGATGAAATCAACCGCATTAAGGCTGATATGCTGAATCTTTTTACACTTGTGCTTAGCTCTTATGGCCTAACGGGAGACGATGCGCACCATTCAGTTCGTGCTTTGCGCAGTCTGCTCCATGGCTTTGTCTCATTGGAACTTGCGGATGGATTCGCGCTTGCTCTCGATTTAGACGAGAGCTTTGAACGGTTGCTGAATTCATTTCTAAAGAGTATTTCGGATAATTAATCCTTTTATTCTGCCCAAATATCTTTAAACTGCTCCCTGCCACGGACACGTAGAAGATTCACTTTGTATTCTGTTTCATTCAAAGAATTTGAATACGACAGCAAATACCCTTTTGAAATCAAGCTTGGCAATAAGCTAGCAATACGATCGAGTGGTAAGTCCATTAGTTCTGAAAGACCAACGGCCGTTACGCGGCGCTTTTTGATGATCTGATTGAGCAATTTACTCATTGGAGCTGGATAATCAATCATTTCCATTAATCCAACACCCTCAACTACAGGCACTTCATGCAATAGCTGTTCCCACACTTCATAAGTATTCATTTACACCTTCCTTACTATGCAGGAACAAGGAGATCAGCAACGGCCGTTTCCAGCTGTTTAGAAATATGATGCTCTGGATAATGGAGCGCAAATATTCCGGTGCTTGCTAGCTCCATCATCTCATCAGAATGAGGAAGCACAGCCGAAACGGCGCAATCATACGTTTTTTGAACTTGCTCTCGCACATTATCCATAGCTAAAGATTCAGGCACTTTGTTCACAAACATTCTCATCAAAGGAACGTGCAGCTTTCGGGCCACTTGAACGGTCACATGTGTCCCTTGGTAATCTTGCTGATCAGGTCGCAAAATCAAAATTAAAATGTCAGAAACAGCAATCGAAAGCAGTGTCTCATCATTGAGGCCCGGATGTGTATCCACCATCAAGATATCAAGCTCAAGGGCATCTAATAAATCTTCAAAGCCATCATTGAGTTTAGCTGGCTCATACCCATGGCGAATCACATAGGCGATATCACTGGGATCGATGCTTGAAGGCACTAAGAAAATGCGTCCTTCAATCGCCACACCCAAGCGGTGCGTTACATCATGAGCGGCTTCTTCGATATCGCATCGATCATATAAATAATCATTCAGCGTTTTACCCACATCATCCTCATCCATGCCAAACAAAACATGGATTCCAGGTGATTGAATATCGGTATCAATAATGCCAACACGTAAGCCTTGCTTTGCAAAAAGAGCGCTTAAATTGGCTACGGTATTTGATTTTCCTGTTCCACCTCGGAATGAATGGATAGAGATGATGCTACTCATACATGACTCCTATACGTGAGCTTCAAGATCTGTAATGAAGTTTTGAATAAAATAAATTGAATCAGCTAAGGTGACCGTTTTTCTCTTTCTCAGCGCGGCGCTGTTGGCGACGGTGACGCATATTTGTTGAATTGGCTTCTAATACTTTAAAGAAGTCACTCTCTACAATTTCTTTTACGCGCTGATTGCTTTTTGCTTGATCGATTTCAATTTTCAGTTTACGAACCTGTTGTTTTAACTTTTCTTCACGCTTTTTCACTTCTTCAACCATACGTTTGAAGACGCGTGCTAATCTTCCCATTTCATCTTGTCGTTTTTCAACCGTTGCCAAGCCTGCAATTTCAAATTGATCATTTTCAACTGAAGCTGCAGCTTCGCTAATCGCAAGAATAGGGCGAATAATCCATCTCGCAGTGGCAACCCCAATCCCAATAGAAATAACTACGGCCAAAATAGCAATTTGAATCGTATGGACGATGCGATCTGTTATGGGACCTGTAAAATCAGCAGCGGGAATGGTAACAACCACTATCCAATCAAGACCTCGACCGTCGTTAAGCGTGTTGGCATGAACATAGTGGATACCGTTTTCGGTATCGGTATATTGGAATTGGGCATTGATAATGGGACGTTCACTTGCATTAAAACGTGCTGCAATTTCCTGAGCTGAATCTTCAATGACATCGTTACTGCTCTCAACCGCTAACAATCGTTCTTGATCACCATTTTCATCTGTGATGAAGGGGGATTCATCCACTGAACTCGCAATAATGTTGCCATTGCGTTCCATAATAAAGGCTTCACCCGTTTCACCAATGGTTAAACCGCGCAGGAAATCACTGATTTGAGAAAGGGTTAACACGCCAGCAATAACGCCTGCATGCTCACCATCTGGGCTCACAACAGGTTGGACCGGGCTAATTGCTAAAATAGGTCTTGAAGCGACTTGGTACACATTACTCCAAGTGCTGTCTCCATTCGAAACGGCCGTTTGATACCAACCTCTCTCCCTTGGATCATACTCGCGACTGTTAAGCAGCTCTTGCCTTACTCCATTGCTGTCTAACCGATATTCTTCACGCAAAGGGGCATTACTCACATCACGTATCCGAAGAATGTATCCATCTCGCACATGTTCGACGCCTACAAAATTACCTTCCTCATCCCCATATGAAATGAAGGCCAACTGATCATGTCCTTCAATTTGGTGCCAAAATAAGTTAGCAAGTTTGTCTAAATCATTGACGTCGATTTCACCAGCGCTAAAAGCTGCTGCATTAGCCTCGAGAATATCATGTGGCGTATTCACATAGGTCAAAACCCTTTGTTCAATCCGCGATGTGATTTCATCACTCAGTTGGGTCACTAAATTTTTGACGACAATTTGACCACTGCTAAAAGCAAGAAGTGAGATAGTCACGGCCGTTATTAAAATCAAAAGCGCAAACAAAAATGGAAGCGCATAGCGAATGGAAACTGTAGGACGTTGTTTGGCTAACATAGGGTCAAATCCTTAGAGCGGTTGCCTTTGTAAAATCGAAGTCGCTGTTGCAGCCAACTCAGATGCAACCGGTTGGTGTGGCATTTGCTGAATCGATTGAGTAAATAAGCGCAAAAGTGCACCAGCTTTTTGCCCGGCGATATCTTCCATTTTGTCATTCCAAAGCGGATCAAATCTATGGGTAATTTGGGTCTGTTCGATTTGAAGTTGCCCAAATTCAGTAAGGATTTCAACAATTTTAGGTGTTAAATTATGAGAAACGGCCGTTTTTAACCCTTCATGATAATAATGTTGAGCTTGCTCATATTGCTGTGAGCGTCTGGCTAATTTCCCAAGTTGGGTAAACATATTGGCCACGCCAAGCATATCTCCCTTCATGCCATAAAAAAGTTGTGCTTGACTGTAATGTTGATGGGCTAAAGTTAATTCTTTTTGCAATGAGGCCATATGTGCCATGTTTGTCAACAACATAGCACAGCGCAATTGATTATTTAGTTTTTGCCAAATTTGTTGGGCGGCATGATATTGCTGCTCAGCTTCAAACCATTGTTCGGTAGCCGTTGCAATATCCCCCAGATTTTTGTGGCAATAGGCACTCCCCCATTCATCTTTGACGATGTGCTTTAAAGAGAGGCTTTGTTGACATAATCTCTGCGCTTTATCAAAATCACCCATTCTAAATGCGAGCTTGCCTGCAATATTTAATGCAAGGGATGAGCCTGACCAGTCTCCTTTAGACTGAGCAAGCGCTAAGCTAAGTTCGATTTGATCTTTAGCCTGATCCAATTCCCCAATGGTTTGTAAAACAGCAGAGAAATAAGCACGTGCCACTATCAGCCAGCTACTTTCATTGT
>JANQSK010000195.1 GCA_028284105.1 Anaerolineae bacterium | reverse complement strand
ATTGAGGGTGAGAGGCACGTTTGGAGAAACGGCCGTTTCTCCATAGCTGAAACTCACATTTTCAAAATTGATTTCACCGTGAATGGGTTGAGAAACGCCTTCGCTATTTTGGTCAAGTTCCGTCTTGGTCAAAATCATTTCTAAAACACGTCGCGCACTGGCGATGCTCTGTTGAGTAAATGAAGATGTGCGAAGTAAGAAACGGACGGGAGAACGAATTTTGCCTAAGAGCGCCATGTAAGCAATGACTTCACCAACCGTAATCGCATCTTGCCAAAAGAGATAGAGTGCATGTCCAAATGCGACGCCAACCAATACGCCATACAACAAGAGAGGTAAATATCTGGCTGTGATTGCACCTTCTTCAACAAATGAATCTCGATAAGCGGAAGCATTCTTCGAAAATTGATTCTCTTCAAATGGTTCTTGTGCAAATCCCTTAACCACCTCAATACCTGAAATCGCCTCAGCCAGCCCTGCATTCATGAGGCCAAAATTTGCTCGAAGATCATCTGCCACAGGTCTTAAGTTTTCATTATGCCGGATAAGCGTAATCGTAACTCCGACTAAGAATATGGCTGGCACAATCGTCAAATTAAGATCGAGCGTCATGATGGTGATAACAGGAATAATTAAACTCAAGGTCGATTCAATTGCCATACCCAGAGCAGGACTAACAAACTGATTGATTTGTTGCACATCATTGGTGGCACGAGCCATTAAATCACCAACACGCTGTTGTCCGTGAAACGTTTGGCTTTTGCTGAGTAAGCTTAAATAAAGTTCATCTCTTGCATCCCGTTCCACCCGCTGTGCCAAAATGCGTATCGCCTGGCTGTTAATAATGTCAAAGACGCCATACCCTACATAAGTTGCCACGACCCATAGAGCGGCAACCGTTAATGCTCTTGCACCTTCGTTGTTGATCACTGTATCAAAAGCGCGCCCAACCATAATTGCTGACAAGCTTTCAGAGGTGACCATGGCGGTCATCGTGATGAGATACAGAATAAAAAGGAAAGGGTATCGAAAAATATGTGAGTTCAGCCAGTGGAGGGTGGAGCGTGTGTTGTAAACGTACTCGTTGGCGATGGTAAATTCTCGTGATGTCATAAAGGAATGCTATCATGTTCTCTGGTCAATCAAAATTGGTTAGCCGAAACGGCCGTTTTGTAAATCGAATTTCAAAGTTTTGGGAGAATCTTGTTGTGTTTCTATTAAAAAAAAATTGAGGGGAGTAGTCTGTTGAGAATGTTAAAATAACACCATTCGATTTGACGGTAAACAATTTCAAATTAGGGGTTGACATGTCGTCGAAATGTCGCTATACTGATAATTATGTATTCGCAAAATCAAAACACACACTTTAAACCGCATAGTTTGCAACAGATGATATCCCAACCGTTGCCCAAACAAAGGCAACAATGGGGTCAACTCTTGCGTGTGTCGAATTTTGATTATTTCGGGCCAATGAACTTTAAGGAATATCAAGCATAATCTGATCTTCCAGCTCAAAGTATATTCTAAAGCGGGTCTGAATACACACAGACCCGCTTTTTTGATCTAAATTTTTCTGAATAAACTCATACTTGGGAACGTAGCTCAAAGGCAGAGCATCTGGCACGTTCAACTTCCATAAACTTGACCATCATTGATGGGCCGGCGGTCGTTGGTTACCGTCTTGAACTAGAAGGCTGCTGGTTCGAATCCAGCCGTTCCCTCTTTGCCACTTTACGGGATCGTCTAATGGCAGGACAACTGACTTTGAATCAGTAAATCTAGGTTCGACCCCTAGTCCCGTAGTCGTCATTAAAAAATGATTGAATATACAAAGACTTAAGTGTCGCAATTGTTTTTAGTTTTGAGAGCACAATGAGTCATTGTATAGCGCAAAATTTATTTTTACAGGGTGTGGTGTAATGGTAACACGCGGCGCTTGGATCGCTGCGATGGAGGTTCGATTCCTTCTACCCTGACTTTAGGAATTCACACCGTTTTTTACTGGAAGAAATCTTCTTAGTGAATTCCTAGAAGAGAGCGAGCAATAGATGAGTCGTATTGGAAGGTTGCTTTGTTCTCCTCAACTTTTGCAAGGGCCGATAACTCAATTGGAAGAGTAGCGGACTTTTAATCCGCCGGTTGCAGGTTCGAGCCCTGCTCGGCTCATTAAATAATCTCTCGCAGGCTGAGCATGTCGAAGCCTTGCCTAAAGAATTGCCAACACTTCTTTGCATTTGATGCCAGGGAGCAAAATTAATATTCAAAATAATTTATGGTGTTTGTAGCTCAGCGGTAGAGCATTCGACTGTGAATCGAAAGGCCAGGGGTTCGAATCCCTTCATTCACCCTAAAAAGCTGTGGGCCGAAGAGGTTGGGTTACCTTACTGAGAATGAGCATCCCCAATGTCATTAACTTGCCCACATCAAAAGCGAATGGTCTGCTGGGTTTCTACGCAGGGCAACTTGCCCGCCCAGCAGACCACGGGATGTGACTGGAGCCAAACCAATTGCTATCCAATAACGAAAGAGGTGAACAATGAACAAATTACGCCAATACTTTTCGACACGTCAGACAAGCCAAAAAATGGCAATTCCTGGTTCAGGTCAGGTTGCTAATTCAGCGGGTGGTTACACTTGGGCTTTAGATAAATGGGGCCAATTAGATCGATTCCTTATTTTAGGGAGCGAGGGTGGTACATTTTATATTTCACCTCAAAAATTGACTGTCGACAATGCTGAAAACGTAATTGACTGCATCCAAGAGGACGGAGTTCGCGTTGTTCAACGCGTGGTTGAAATTTCGACTACAGGTCGGGCTCCTAAAAACGATCCAGCCTTATTCGTTTTAGCGATGGTTGCTGGTTTGGGAGATGAAGCTGCCCGTCGAGTAGCATTAGACGCTTTGCCGAAAGTGGTTCGAGTTGGCACACACTTATTCCACTTCATGGAGTATGTTGAGGGGTTCCGCGGTTGGGGCCGTGGCTTGCGCCGAGGTGTTGCCAATTGGTATACCTCGATGCCGGCTAAACGACTTGCATATCAAGCTGTGAAGTATCAACAGCGTGATGGTTGGAGCCACCGTGACGCATTGCGTTTAGCTCATCCAAAAGCCCCATCTGACGAGCATGATGCGCTGTTTGCCTGGATCACCCAAGGAATGGAAATGCCAGATGCAGCCGCGCCGGCCTCAGATGCATTAAAAACAATTTGGGCATTTGAGCAAGCCAAAAAAGCCACCTCTGTGGGGGAAATTCAGACCTTAATTGTTGAGTATGGTTTGCCATGGGAAGCGATTCCGGCCGAATGGCACGGCACGGCCGAAATTTGGCGAACACTATTGCCTCAGATGCCATTAGGTGCTTTGCTGCGTAACTTAGCTCGGTTAACTGCCAACGGTGTATTAACACCAATGAGTCAAGAAACCGCCTTGGTTGTTGGAAAAGTGACTGATCAAGCTCTTTTGCAAAAAGCACGTATTCACCCAATTGCGGTGTTGGCGGCTCTGATGACCTATCAATCGGGTCGTGGTGTACGAGGTAAGTTAACTTGGACACCAATCACCCGAATTATTGATGCTTTGGATGCTGCTTTCTACCAAACATTTCAAACTGTTGAGCCAACTGGCAAACGATACGTCTTGGCCTTAGATGTTTCAGGGTCAATGGGTGCGGGTTGGGTTGCTAACACAGTTGGATTGTCACCACGTATTGCCTCGGCAGCGATGTCGTTGCTAACGGCCGTTACTGAGCCACAGGTGACCACAATTGGATTTTCGCATGAGTTGATTCCATTAAACATCTCGCCAAAACAACGGCTTGATGATGTGGTTAAGGCGATTAGCGGTCTTCCGTTTGGGGCAACTGACTGCGCGAAACCGATGTTGTGGGCCATGGAAAACAACATTGAAGCAGATGCCTTCATCGTGTATACGGATAACGAAACGTGGTATGGCGACATTCATCCAGCACAAGCTTTGCAAGCGTATCGTGCCCAAACGGGGATTGATGCCAAATTGATTGTCGTTGGGATGGTGGCCAATCGTTATTCGATTGCAGACCCAAACGATGCTGGGATGTTAGATGTTGTTGGATTTGATACAGCAGTGCCGCGACTGATGTCAGATTTTATTCGAGAATAAGATGACTGTTTTGAACGGCCGTTTCTAATTGGAAACGGCCGTTTTGTTGCTCAATTTCTCCCTCATCAACAAATCGTTCCATTACCTCATCAAGAATGCCTTCTAACAATAAAATCGTCTTCATTTGATTCGAAATAATTTGTTTGAGCGCAACCAACTGTTGCAAGGTCTCAGCTGATGGCATTTGAAGTGCAACTTCCTTTGTTCTTTGCTCTTTGCCATTAGGTAGAAACCGATAACCCCCTTCAGGATTTCCACGCCAATTAACGATATAGCAAGAATCATCATCACTGTCTTGTGACAACTTTTGCCGTAACGAGCGGATTAAGCGAAACAATGAATCATCAGATACACCGTCTCGGACTGCATCAGGCGACCAGCAGTTTTCGATAATTTTGCTTTTGGTCAAATGAGCATAGGGATTTTCCAAAAAATAGATAATTAGTGTTCGCTCAAGTGGGGATAACGTTACAATAGGCTCATCTTTTCTATACAATACGTTCGTTCTCTTCTCTAACCAGATCATCTCCAATTCCTATAATTGAGCGTAAAAACGGAGAGCGTTTTGTGAGGGATGGGGAAGTATTCGTTTTTACTGGCATTAATAAATAGTACTACGCGATCAATTCATAGAATTCCATAAAACAACCCAATAGTCATTACATGATACGGTTTCATTAATTTTTTATTCATTTTGGAAAATTGAATTTTTAGAAGTGGAAAGAGTCAATTTTTTGAAAATGAAGAGGTGAATTGCCCTTTTTTGATGACTGTGATTGTAATCAACGCATATAGAAGCGCAGTCAGTCCAAATTGAAATAGCGAAAACGCTGTGTATTCATGATGCCATTCCATTTTGTGTCGAAGATGATTGGCTTGATCTGAAGACCATATTTTTTTCAAGAGTGCTGTGCTTTCTTGCGGATGGAGCTGTTGATATGTACTCATTTCAAATAATGATGCTTCATTTTGGATGGAAGAAGTTAGCTCGAGTGAAGTATTTAGACGGAGGGCATTTACTGTGCTGCTTTTAAAAAAAAGAAGAGGCATGATCAAAGAGATGATTAGGGTGATGTAGACGACCTTGCGCTGGGTTTGAAGCTGATGAAGAATCCGAATCAATCTTCTGCCAATTGTAAATATTAGAACAGTTATCGCGACACAAAATAGAAGTAGTGTCGTCAGTAAGAATATTTGTTCGAGAATGTGACCATTGATGCATGTTAATGTGTTGATACCTTGTTGGCATTGAAAATAGATGGGTAAAATGATTGAGGCTTGATAGCTTAAGATAAGCAAGAGGATTGAGAATGCTGCTATCATCAATTT
>JANQSK010000633.1 GCA_028284105.1 Anaerolineae bacterium | reverse complement strand
AATCAACTTCACCTTTGAAGTGCTTAATCTCTTTAATCTTTGCTTTGCGAATCAAATCCTCGAGTGCAAAAATGATTAAAGCTGTTTTTGTTTTTACTTGCGTTAACTGCATCGCCTCTTCAATTAGATCTTCTGGCAAATCCAAAGTTGTTCTCATAACTGACCTCTTTATGCATAAAAGCGGTGATTTATGCATAAAATATACAGGATCGGCCGTGGTTTGTCTAGGGCTTTTCGCTGTTCATACGGATTGGGCGATAAGAAGAGCAGGTATGAGGAAACGGCCGTTTTTGTTTGGGGATTGATGAGGGGGATGGAGATGGAAACGGCCGTTTTACTCATTGAAGACCTTGAATATTAGAAAGTAACGTTCTCTTCAGTAGGCACAAACGGAAGCCAGATGCCTGACTGCCGAGACACTTTCACTTATTGCAAACGATAAATTTAAATCGGCCCCGTGCTCGCGCTCCACTGGAAGTTTTGTTAGGCGTAGCCATAAGTTCCTTTCTTGCAATGTAATTTAAGAATGCAGCTAACAAATAGAATTTTGAGTTAGATTGCTCTACCCAGTTGAGCAATATGCTGATTGAAGTCAGCTTCAGGGTTAGCTTCTCTCTTTTTGATAAAAGATTCAATATCAAGTAGCTCCCCCAAGGAAGCTCCAGAACGAATTGCATTAGCTAGTGATTCCTCACGTTGATACGCTTTTTCAGCTTCCTCAAATAACTTTGGAAGGTCTGATTGAGAAGTAAAGATAGCCCCATCTGCATCTCCGAAGACCCATGACCCTGGAAGAATTGAAAAATCGCCTAGTTTAACTTTCGCCCCAATGTGACCAATACCCTTCAACTCTTGAGGTAGTTTAAGTGGGCCAACCGGGTAGGTGCCTTTGGAAAATATTGGCACGTTGATGTCAATGAGTTCCATCGTGTCCCGAACAAACCCGTCAACAACGATACCTGCTAAGCCTTTACGTTTTGCTTCGGTAGCAATAAGATCGCCGATCAAAGCAACTTCTGTGATGGGGTTTGTAATAATTAGCACATCTCCTTGTTTAGCACGATGCAATCCTGCCAATATACTGACTAGGTCATTATTCGCTTGTACAGGAAAAATGGGACCAGCCATTTTCATGTGAGGAGAAATTGGAGACAGGTCGGAGGGTGCAGAATTAAGATTCACGTCAGCTCTAAATGCTGCATCGGATATTAAAGCAGAGTTGTATTTTTCTTTAAAAATTGAAGCAAATTCTTGCATAGAATTGAAGCCCCTTTTCTAATTGCTCAAGGCTTTTTTCCGCTCTTCAAGTGCATTTTGAATGTAAGTGCGAATAACTGGTTCCTCCGCCTGTTCAACAGATCGCATTTTAATATGACGCATATTCTTCCCACTGCCTTCGAAATAACCGTTAGGGTCAGGCAATGATGCCCCTCTATAAAAGCCTAAATTGATCCAGTTCTTGTGTGGAATAATATAACAATAACCTTCACTCATTTTCTTTGGGCCAACACCAAAAGTTGCAGCGCGATCTCCTATTCGAACTACCTCAACACAGCCCGGGTCAATTTCGAAAATTGTATTTCGTAAATATTGTGCAACAGGCTTCAATTCATCGGGGGTCATGTTCAAGATATCGTCAAATGTCCCAAATTTAGCCATATTGAATGTTCCTCCACGCACAGTATACAATCAATCGGTTCTCAAGTCTTCAAATGGTGCAACAAGCCAGCTTAGGCTTTTAAGAGAGGCTTGTTGATGTCTATTTTTTGATAGGCGTGTCAGTGGTGGAAAGGGATGTTTGGCAAACGGCCGTTTTTACTTGGGGGTTGATGGGCGGCGATGCAGCAAAACGGCCGTTTTTGTATATAGACTAATGAGGTGCTCCGTTCATTTAGAAGGGAACAACACTGATATACTATATCGATGCTGATAGAGCACTCGGTTTCAATCTGATTTGGCAGTCAGGTCCTTGTCTTCCATCTCCCAGGCATGATCCATGGTGTGAAAGGC
>JANQSK010000173.1 GCA_028284105.1 Anaerolineae bacterium | reverse complement strand
ACCCAATAATTTACCCCCTCTTTCTCTTGATGAATTGAATAATATTGGGCCGGAGGAGCCTCTCCCGAACTCAAATGTTGAAGTATATGTTGATGGGCTAGATGGCCCGGTTGCCTTTGCCTTTGCACCAGATGGACGCGTCTTTATTACCGAAAAAGGGACAGGCAATGTACGCGTGGCCGTTGATCGTGTCTTGCAGCCTGAACCAGTCCTCACGCTACCGGTTGCAACTTTGGGTGAGCAAGGGCTTATTGGAATTGCGATAGATCCTGATTTTGAAAACAATCATCACATTTGGGTAACGCATGTGTTGCCTCAGGAAGAAGAGGGTGGTGATAAGCTCAATCGGGTGGTCCGCTTTACCGAAGAAAACAATAAAGCAACTGATATCCAAGTTGCCTATAGTTCTCCAAACATCATCGAAACGGATCGTCATAACATTGGAAATCTGACATTTGGTCCTGATGGGTATTTGTATGTGTCGATGGGTGAAGGCACGTTGGATTATTTAGCCAACAATTTGTCTGATCCTCGCGGCAAGATTTTACGCTTTCAGCCAACGATGCCATTGACGCCTGCGGAAGACAATCCATTTAATGATGGGGATGGCCCGAACATTGATGAAATTTTTGCCTATGGCTTTCGCAATCCTTTTGACTTGACCTTTGACCCCATCTCTAATCAACTTTTAGCCACAGACAATGGCCCCTCATGTGATGACGAAGTCAATTTGATTTCGGCTGGATTTGATTATCAGTGGACGCAAAATTATGTATGTCGGCAAAATCGCGGTGCTGATTTTGTGCCACCTGAAAATAGCAGACCGCCTTTGCTTTCATGGACGCCCACCAATGCCCCGACAGGCATTACAGTGTACACAGGGGATGACTTTCCTGAGTGGTATGGAGATGTCTTTTTCTGCACGTTTGGCAATGCATTACTGCATCATGCCAAAATGAATGACACGCGAGATGGTTTCGTCAGCCACACCACCATTAACGGAATGTTCTGCCAAATTGATGTGGTAACGGGGCCAGATGGGGCGCTTTATTTCTTAGAAGGGGGCGGCTTTGAGCCTGGGCGCATTAAGCGACTTTATCGAACGGATCAATAAATAATGAGCAAGACAATTTTTTTAACGGGAGCGACTGGATTTTTGGGGTGTCATCTCGCCCACCAATTTTTATCACAAGGAGACACCGTCTGGGCGTTGGTGCGTTCTAAAGAGGACGTTGATACGCAGTCACGTTTGCAGCAGGCTGTCTTAAACGTGGGAGATTTGCCGGATGAAGCACTGGGTCGACTTGGTGTGGTTAAAGGGACAGTCCATGACCCTCCAGAACAATTACACGAGAAGTTGCGTGCCGAAACGGATGCCCGTATTGATGAAGTTTGGCACAGCGCGGCTATCTTTAACTTTAAACCCCGAGATAAAGCAAAAGTTGAAGCCACGAATATTCAAGGGACGCAAAATTTGCTTGATTTGACGGTGCAACTTCATCCTGAAGCACATCCTCGCTTTGTGTATATCAGCACGGCGTATTGTGCCGGACGTGAAAATAACACGGCCGTTCCAGAACATATCCCTCCTCAAATTGAAGATTTTCGCTCGATTTATGAATGGTCGAAACATGAAGCGGAATGTCGGGTGCAGGCAATGCAAAAGAAAGCTGGCCTTGATGCGTTTATTTTACGGCCATCTATCATCATCGGTACCCCAGAAACGGCCGTTGAGTGCAACTCAGGCTACTACCAAGTGGTTGGTGCGCTTCACCGCTTGCGAGACACATTGAAAGAAAATATCGGTGAGCAGTTTGATGGCAATGTACACACACGCTTGCTAGGCAACCCAGATACCCCACTTAACCTCATTCCTATCGATTTTGTGGTTGATGGCATGCTTAATGTGACGCAACAATCTCAGCTGGCGACTCAAGGATTGAAACTATTCAACATCACGAATGAGGCAGCCCCCACGCTGGGACAAGTTCACGAAGCGGTGACCAAAAGCCTCAATATTCATGGTCTTGATTTGGTCAGCCAGGCTGATTTAGATGCCAAAGAGATGCATCCGATTGAAAAAATCATCAATCGTCGCATCTCCTTCCAAGCGCCCTACATGTATGAAATGATTCATTTCTCAACGGACTGTTTCCGTCAATATGTGCCTAAAGAGACGCTCCCAACCCCGAATGTGGATGTAGATTATTTGATTCGGCTCAATGAAAATTCAATGGGTGGATAATCAATTTCCTTTCTATAAAGTATAACAATTGGCTGGTCACCCTGAGCAGAACTGAGCGTTTTTCAGCGAAGCGACGTCGGAGGGTCGCTCTTGCTTTTGCCAATCAACTTTTCCAAATGGCATAGATTTCAGCGATGTTTCGACAAGCTCAACATGACCATGTTTTGGGGGGCTGGTTAACATAAAGCAGGAAGTTGCAACATTTTTTCTAATTCAATACACCCTAAAACTATTGAGACGAGAAGTTTCATCATTAGAGGCGTTACTCCTCTTTCTTCCCCATCATCCCCTCACGCCAAGCATAAACGGCCGCTTGCGTGCGATCTCCCAAATGAAGCTTGCTCAATATATTGCTCACATGCCGCTTCACCGTTTTGGTGCTAATAACCAGTTGCTCCGCAATTTCAGCATTGCTTCTCCCATCCGCAATTAGCTTGAGCACATCAATTTCCCGTTCACTGAGATCCACAAATGGATTGGCTTCCTCTTGGCGTGACCCGTGCAATTCTTGCACGACGCGGGCTGCGATACGTGGGTGCAGTACCGCTTCCCCTTCCGCCGCTCGTCGAATAGCATCGGCCAACGCTTCGGGATCAATGTCCTTGAGCAAATAAGAAATCGCACCGGCTCGGATGGCTGGAAAGATATGTTCATCTTGATGATAGGATGTCAGCACAATTACTTTGGAATCGGGACTCGCTGCACGAACGCGACGGGTCGCTTCTACCCCATCCATCTCAGGCATAATCAAATCCATGAGCACGACATCTGGTGCATGTTCGGTAGCTAAAGTGACGGCTTCGGCACCTGACCCTGCTCCCCCAACGACATCAATATCTGGCTGAATGGAAAGCATGGCTTTCACGCCTTCGCGCACAACGCGGTGATCATCTACGAGTAAAACGGTGATTGTTTTCATAATTCTGCTCATTTAGATAGGTGAAGATTAAATATCTAATCCTTAATCTTCAATAGCTTTTGGCACAACGGCCGTTAATTGTGTGCCACGGGTCGGCAAAGTGTGGAGCGTAAAGCTGCCTGACAGCGATTCGATGCGTTCTTTCATGGATTGAAGCCCAACACCTTGCTTCGTTTGTGTTCGATCAAAGCCGATGCCATTGTCGCTAATGTCCAACTTGATCTTATCGTTTTAAACGGCAAGCTGCACAGTCACTTTGCTGGCTTGGCTGTGACGGGCAATATTGCTGAGTGCTTCTTGGAGTAGCCGATATAGGGGCTGTTCGACATTGAGCGGTAACTCTTGCTCTCCGGTTAAGAGAAGGTCTACCTCGATGTCATTGCGCTCTTGAAAAGAAACGGCCGTTTCACGTACGGCTTCAAACAACCCTTTGCCTTCTAACTGAGCCGGTCTGAGTTCGGCGATTAAGGTTGAGAGTTCAGATTGAATCGACTTGGTCAGCTTTCGCGCTTCCTGTAGATGTGTCTTGGCACGAGTCGGATCATTCTCAATTAGTTTTTCAGCGGCATAGAGCTGCATATCCGCGGCAAAGATTTGCTGTTTGGCAGCGTCGTGTAAATCACGAGCGATCTTGTTGCGCTCCTCAACGGCCGTTAATTGGGATCGCGCCTCGAGTAGATTTTGAAGCTGCTCTACCATGCTATTGAGACGTCGACCCAATTGTCCAATTTCATCTGCTGAGCTGTCTTGAGAAACGGCCGTGAAATTGCCTGCTGCCCACTCCTCTGATAGCTGACCCAGAACCGAAATACGTTTGTTCACCCGACGCGTGACCCAGAATGAGGCAATGATGCCCACTGTGACACCAAAGGCGAGTAAAGCAAGAGCCGGAATGGTGTAAACGGGTCCCCCACCTGGTGCAACGGAGGGAGAGGAGCGAAAACCCGTTTCGACAAATACAACAGCGACAACCGTGGGTTGGGTTGTTTCAGAATCAATAATTGTGACAGGAGACGACACGATTGCGTTTAAACCTTGTGATTCTGTGATTGACGCTCCGATCTGACCCCGTTCAATCATATTGAGCTGTTTGTCAGAAAATTGGTATGGTTCTGTACGTCGTCCATTCCGATCGACGACGACAGTTCCTTCTGGGGTCCACAGAACAACAGATTTAAGAACACTATAACTAATGATGACGTTGTTTTCCGGAAGACCATTGTCAAAACCAATGTAAAAGTTTTGTCGTTGGGGGCAATTTGCCAAACCGAGTTGTCGATCAGGTGAAGAGAACAAAAATGCACTATCAGGCCTTGGGGTTGAAATGCAAGTGACAAAGATGTGATTAAAAACACCTTCTGCAATTTCGGACACGTCAGCTTCTGCATCGCTGAGTTCAACTTGTGATAAGGCTGACTGTAATTGGGTTAGTAATTCGTTCCCTAAAATGTCCGACTGTAATCGATAAACACCGACCCCAAAGCCAAACCCATAAAATATGATAATTAAAATGAGGAGGCTGATTAGGGTGTAAGCGGCCGTTAATTGCCACTGAAGTGTTTGAAAGCGTTTCATTATTTTTTAGTCCGAACGTACTGTTCCATAAAGGCTTCGGCATCTTTGACTTCATACTCAATTTCGATGGTGTGTTCAATGAGGTAAACGATGGCGATGGGGATGCCAATCATTGAAATACCAAGAAGCCAAACAAGAATCCAGTTACCAGTAAATTCGCGTCTTCTAATTTTGTCCATGAGACTTCCTTTTTTTTGAATCGAAGTACAAACATCACTGACTATGTGGTGTTTGTACTGTGACGTTATAAATTTTATTGACTTGCAGCTTGTCGTTTTTGTTTTGATAAGTTGATAACGACGTAGGCAAGCAGGAGTGCGAAGGGTAAGTAAAACGTAGCGATTTGAAACAAAAAGCTAATGTCGAAGAAGCCAGATGGAGGTGGTGTCTCGATGAATATGGCCCCAACAACGGCCGTTTCTGTTTCATCATAAATCGGTACCAACAAATTTGAATCAAACCCATCCATGCTCCATCTTGATTTTGTTAATGATCCCTCAAGATAGCTATTAATCAAAAGCTGCCCAGAGAAAAGGTTATCACTACTCCCTTGCCCAACTTGGGCTGAGAATGTGACATCAGATCCATCAAAAACCATCAGTGTTGTGAAGGGATACATCATAATATTTTCATCAATATTGTGTAGCGCGATGTACCCATAATCGGCTTGGCAAGTTTGAACATTCAGCGGGGAATCTATGACTGCTTGTTCAAAAAAATCCCCACAGTGTAATTTGATATTTGGGGCTAGAGCGTCTACGGTTATGGACGTTTCTTCGATTGGGGTAATTGCTAAAGCTTCTTGAAGATTTTGTTCTAATCCTTCAGCATACTCCCCGTTGATGACATAAAGATATTGATTCTGAATGTAATCAGGTACGAGCCGAACAACGACGATGATGACTAAAATAACGGCCGTAAATCCTACAAAACGTCCCCAAGGAAAGCGATTTGGTTTTTGAACATAACTGTCTGATGCTGATAAATTCATGTTGATTTCTCCTTGCTGTTGCTGCTGTTTTTCGAAGTGATAATCAAAGTATAGGCTGGCATGGGCAGCTTGTAATCGAACCTCAGACCCAAACCAAGTGTCCCTTGAGACCCATCTTGGTTTATCGAAAATTCTTGACAACGGCCGTTAATTTTCCTAAGATGATCCACAATCTGATCGGTTTTTCGCCGGAACGACTCATCATTCCGCACTATGACAGTTTTTTGAAAGCTAGAAAGATTCGATTCAAAATTACCAAGAAACTGAACACCCCATTCTGCGAAAAGAGAGCCTGTCCCGACGTTGGGTGTCATATTTTGGCACCTTCCGCAGTCATTTTGACTGCCTAGTGAAGCGACGTGCTTGTGATGCTACAAGTCAGTGCCGCTAGAAGAGGTTGGTTCATGATTCATAATAGCTCCCCCTGAAACTGTTGATCCCTCAATTCAATATTTAATCGTTACGTTCTGTGTGCTTGTTGGTAAGTGATGGAGCCGGCTGAGCCTTTTGAAGCCTATAGCTTGTATTTTGCCAATGAAACAGCTGCGTAATTTCTATTTCTGTGCCGATTGAGAATGAATACGGCCGTTTTCGCCTAGCTCGGTAGAAAGTGGCCGAAGAACTTGTGCCATGTATTTATTGCGTCTTGCAATCTGATACATCGTGCTTATTTAAGGATCATCATGTTAACATCATCTGTTGCTCTGATATATATAGTTGCTAGCCTGATTGGCTTGGCTTTCTTCTTATTTTTTGCGCGTTCATTGACCGGGTTGGTCATCATCAATGAAAAACAAGTAGGTGTTGTAGTTAAGAAATTTGGGTCGCGCTTAGCCCCTGGCCAGCTCATCGCCTTAGAAGGGGAAGCCGGATATCAAGCCGACACATTGGTGCCCGGTTGGCACTTTGGCTTTTTTCCTTGGCGCTATTCGGTTAAGAAAACGACTGTTACTGAAATTCCTCAAGGCCAAATTGCACTCATCGTTGCTGCAGCGGGAGACACTATTCCACCAGAACGCATCCTTGGCAAAATTGTGGACTGTGACAACTTTCAAGATGCCCGTAAATTTTTACAGAATGGTGGCGAGAGAGGGAGGCAGCTGGGCATATTAACGGCTGGCACCTATCGAATTAATCAAGCGTTGTTTACGGTGATTACTTCAGAAACGGCTGTCTCTCATGAAATGGCACCCGATGAACTCCATGTCTACACTGTCATGCCAGATCGGGTTGGTATTGTGACAACATTAGACGGTCAACCTATTGATCCTGGCGAGATTGCTGGCCCTGAAATTCATGGACATGATAACTATCAAAATGGTCAGATCTTTTTAGACAAAAACGGTCGTCGTGGTTTGCAAGAGCAAGTTTTGCTTTCGGGTTCATGGAATTTAAATCCGTGGTTTGTAGATGTTGAGCAAGTGCCCATGACGCAAATCCCCATTGGTCATGTTGGCATTGTGATTGCCTATGTTGGGAAAGCTCATCTTGACGTTAGTGGAGAAGGGTTTAAATATGGTAATTTAGTGGATCCGGGTCACAAAGGTGTTTGGGTGTTGCCACTCTATCCGGGAAAGCATCCTCTCAACACGCGCGTTCTTAAAGTTGAGCTTGTGCCAACCACTAATATCGTGCTCAATTGGGCTTCTCGCACCGAAAGTCACAAATACGATGCCAAACTTAGCCCAATTACTGTCCGATCTAAGGATGGTTTTGCGTTTAATTTAGATGTAGCACAGATCATTCATATTGGCGCACTCGATGCACCCAAAGTTATTTCGCGTGTTGGAGCAGTTCAAAATTTGGTTGATCACGTGCTGCAGCCCATTGTGGGTAACTACTTTCGTAACTCGGCCCAAGCCTATACCGTGCTTGACTTTTTAGGGGCACGCAGTGAAAGGCAAGTCGAGGCAACGATGCACATTCGTGAAGCGCTGGAAGCGTACGATGTGCAGGCTATAGATACATTGATTGGAGATATTACACCGCCGGAACAACTGATGATTACACAAACGGATCGCAAAATTGCTGAAGAACAGCGTAAAACATTTGAGATTCAACAGTTAGCCCAAGAGCAACGGCAGGCGTTAGTACGGGCCACATCAATGGCGAATATTCAACAAGAGATGGTGCAATCTGAACAGGGCGTTCAAATTGCAGAGCTGAAAGCGCAATCCTCGATCAAAGCTGCCAATGGGCAAGCGGAAGCCAATCGGGTCATCTCACTCAGTGAAGCAGATGCGATTCGCAGTAAGGGACAAGCAAAGGCCGAAGCGTATCAAGCTGGAGTGAAGGCGTTAGGCGGTGAGGGATTTACGGCCGTTCAACTGATGCAAATCATTGGTGAGCAACAGGTTAGAGTGGTGCCCGATGTTTCAGTCAGTAATGGCAAGGTCGGTGGCATGGTTGATGGGTTACTAGGGCTGATGCTCAAAGATAAGGTGGATGATGAATAAGCGGCTTCTCTGTCCTAATTGCGGCTTGAAGAACCTCATTTGGAAGGTTGATTGTAAACATTGTGGTATTGATATGATCACGTATTTGCGACGTAACCCTTTTCTTGAAGCCGAAATTTTAGAATTGGGACCCAACACAATACAACAAATAGCTGGAATCAGCTTTTTATTATTCTTGGCAACAGTATTTCGAACGTCAGTTTTGGCTACTGTATGGCTAAATGCGATGGTAATCGTCTTCCTTGTAGTGCTGATCGTATCGATAACTGTTTTGCGGATTGAAAAAATTTTTCTAAATGATTTGAGGGCCGTGGGGCAAACAATGTCCATCAAACAGGCTCGGCAGGTTTATGAGCGGTATTTAAATTTAGGACCAGAAAACGGAACAGCCGAATGCGCCGAAAAACGGTGTAATAATCGTACACTTGTTCATTGTAACTACTGTAAAGAGCATTGGTTTTATCGATTAGAAGGTCAAAAAGGGGTTCGCTTGTTAAACGCTTACCGCACATATGGTGTTGTTCGATATGACAAATAAAATAAATAATGTGAAACCAAAACACGTTAATTCTAGAGACCAGAAGTTGCAGCATTACAAACAAAGGCTGACGAAGAACTATTGAGCTTATCAATCCCACTCCCTCTTGCTAAATAGTGTCAATGTGTCCCTGCTAATATGGTGGATTAAGCGAAGCTTTTTTGTATGCTTTTAGCAAATCAGGTGTTTGATAGCTATGAAGATATCGACAAATTTGATGGAATGACCATTGTACTCACCCGACGTCTAGATTTAGGCATTATTAACACCAACTCTAACTATGGTGTGCAATTTCGAATTGAAGATTGGGAAGAATGGTTGTCAATTGAGTAATCAAATTCTAGGAATGTAAAAATGAAAATTAAAAATAAAAGTGTGTTTCTTCTTGTGCTACTTGGTTTGAGTCTAATGCTAGTTGCCTGTGGGGCTGAACAAACGGCCGTTTCCAATGATGCTTATCAGCTCATCATTTATGAAGGGGACTTGTTTTCCTTAAAGCTAACCGAAGAGGCGGAAGATGCTTTTCCATTAATTGATCAGTTGGAGGAGTCCGATCAGATAGCGGTTATGGGTCTACAGGATATTGAAATTGTCGATTGGGAGTTGCAAACGATGACGTTAACGGAGGATGGGACGAGTCGGTTAGAAACGGCCGTTTCTGAGCATCCGCACCTATCAGAAGAGGCCCGCATGCTTTCGAGCATCAAACAGTCCACAGGGCGTAGCACACGCTTAGAAAGCGGATTGGTCTTTCGGCCGTTTGAAGTTCGGTTTGAAGATGACGTGATCTATCGTGGTGTTTTTCTAGATACATCTTCTGCCCAATCTGTTGATTATCCTGTTATTCGCGTGACGGAATCAGATGCTAAAGCAGTGCTTCATGTGCTGCCTGGGCATTTTCAGAATGCGATGAATGATCCTGTTGATGAGGCTGGTGAGATGCGTGAAGCGCTTTTTTTTCAAGATCCTAATCTGGAGCTAGATGATTTTGAGGTCAAAATCATTTCGGTTAGTGCAATGACAGAAGATGCTATTCAATTTAGACTGCTCATTCGGGACGAGCAATTAAAAATGCTCTTTGAAATGGAGGGGAAATTGCAATAGTAATCGCTCCAAAATGAAGAAATGACCATAATTGCGACAAATTGCAAAATTGTTGCAACACCCTTCATACAACTTCTTCACATTTTCGCAATAAGCTGACGATATTCTTTCATCATCAAACGAAAACAAACGGGGTGGCAGTCACAATGAAGTCACCAAATTTAAAACAAAGGATAATGAAATGAATTTAAAAAATTGGAAAACATGGACAATCGTTGGCGGGTTTGCACTCGTTTCAGCAGTCGCGACAACAGGATTTGTTGCCGCACAAGATGGTGACAATGCCGTTTCTCAAACATTAACGGCCGTTGT
>JANQSK010000152.1 GCA_028284105.1 Anaerolineae bacterium | reverse complement strand
TAAAGTCATTTATGGATGGCCAACTGGCTCGTTACAAACTGCCGCGCACCTATCACTTCGTTGAAGAACTGCCTAAAAATGCCCTAGGCAAAGTACAGCATTTCAAAATAAAGCAGCAATTTGATGGTTAATCAGCCAAAATTTGGCTGATTTAGAGGCACTCTAATCATCAATAAATTGAGAAAGAGAAGAAGGAAACATCCATGTTCAGTGATCGAATAGAAGCAAAATGGATCGACGCATTTATAAAAGTGTTCGCCTTATCCAAAGTACAACCGGGTGATGAAGTTGCCATCTTGTCAGAAACACAATCTCGTGCCCTCAATGTGCATTTAACAGAGCTGGCTCTACTCCATATGGGAGCAAAACCTGTTCACATCAAAATGCCAACCCCTCCCCAAAACGCCCCAGTTCCGGTGCGCTCAACGGGTGCATCACAAGCGCTTCAGCATTCAAAGGCGGCACTAGCAGCCCTAACAAGCGTTCCTGTCATCATTGACTGCACGATTGAAGGCCCTATGCACGCTCCCGAATTGCCAACGATTTTAAAAAGCGGAGCTCGGGTCATTTACATCAGCAACGAGCATCCAGAAGCCTTAGAGCGACTTGTTCCCCAAGAGGAGCTTAAAGCAGAAGTGCTTGCTGCTTCACGAATGGTGCGAAAATCTTCAGAAATGCGTGTCACTTCGCCAGTCGGAACTGATCTCACCATCAATATGGAAAAGGCTCCGACAGTAGGAAATTGGGGGTTCACTGACAAACCAGGAACGCTTACTCATTGGCCAGGAGGCGTCCTTGTGAGTTTTCCAAAAGCGAATAGCGTCAACGGCACCCTCGTTCTCGACATCGGTGACATCAACTTAACTTTTAAGCGTTACCTACAAGAACGCCTCACACTCACCATTGAAAATGATTATGTGACAAAGATTGAAGGCAGCGGTACCGACTACGAACTCATGACGCGTTACTTAGCGGCCTGGTATGATCCGCTTGCTTACGCCACCTCACACGTTGGTTGGGGTATGAATCCAAATGCTCGTTATGAATCGATGGCCATGTACGACCAGCGAGATTTCAATGGCACCGAAATTAGAACCTATGCTGGGAATTTCCTGTTTTCAACTGGAGCGAATGAATTTGCTGGTCGGTTTACCGAAGGTCATTTTGATATTCCTGTCCGAAACTGCACCATTTCATTGGACGGTAATGTCGTCGTTGACGGTGGGCAGCTTGTTCCCATTCCTACAGACAAATAAAGAGGGTGTTCAATGACAAAATACAGTGCTTTTAACTTTAAACAGTGGATTGATGATAATCGACATCTGTTAAAACCACCCGTTGGCGCAAAAACATTATTTGATGAATCAGGCAGTTTTATGATCTTTGTTGTTGGTGGACCCAATAAGAGACGGGATTTTCATTACAATGAAACCGAAGAGTTCTTCTACCAGCTTGAAGGGAATATGGTGCTCCAAATTCGTGAAGAAGATGGTTCGTTGATCGATATGCCTATCAACGAAGGAGAAATTTTCTTACTCCCGGCCAAAGTTCTCCATTCCCCCCAACGAAAAGCCAATACGGTGGGCCTCGTGGTTGAAGTCAAACGTCCTGGCACAAAAGATGCCGTCTTTTGGTATTGTGATAAATGTGGGGAGGAGCTTTACACGACGAGCTATCAGTTTGATCAAATTGGAACTGAATTGAGCCCTGTACTTGAGCGAGTGCATGCTAGCGAGGAACTTAGAACGTGTCAATCATGTGGGAACATCTTGAAAATATAATGACATCTACTCCTAGGAAAAGGAAAAACAGATGAAGAAAGATATTACTGTCATTGGTTGCGGTGTGATTGGTCTTTCAACTGGCATTCGACTCCTTGAGGCTGGTCATAACGTTCAAATCATCACCAAAGAGTTGCCTCACAATACAACTTCAAATTGGGCAGCAGCTGTTTGGTTTCCCTATCATGTTTTTCCATTTGATAAAGTGCTGCGTTGGGGAGCAAATACTTTTGATGTATTTCAAACGTTTATTGATGAACCAAAAGCGGGTGTGCAAAATACAGTGCTTTACATTATGACCCCAGAGCCACCAGAGGTGCCATGGTGGGGTGAAGCGGTTCCCAATTATAGCTTTGCAACTGCGGATGAGTTACCTAGTGGCTATAAATATGGTTATAAGGTAGATGTCCCAGTTTGTGACACAACGCTCTATCTCAACTTTTTGATGGAGAAATATAAAAATTTAGGGGGTTCAATTGAACAAAAGGAACTTCAATCAATTGATGAGGTCATCACGCCAAAAGGCGTGATTATTAATTGCACAGGCTTAGGCTCTTACAAACTTGTTGATGACACTGAGCTTTATCCCGTTCGTGGGCAGGTGGTTAAAGTCAAGCAGCCTGATGTGAAAATCAGCTTGTTATGCGATTTTGAATCTGATCGTCCCGCTTACATTTTTCCGCGTACCCATGACATTATTCTGGGTGGCACGGCTCAGGAAGGAAATTGGGACGAATCTATTGACCCAGACACTTCCGAGAAAATTATAGAGGCAACTAGAGCCATTATGCCTGAACTAGCAAGCGCTGAAATCATTGAACATGGGGTTGGGTTACGGCCAGGGCGTCCAGCTGTGCGACTCGAATTAGAACATCTCACTGATGATTCTTATGTGATTCACAATTATGGGCATGGGGGTGCAGGATTTACCCTCTCATGGGGTTGTGCGGACGAAGTAGTTCAGATGGTCAAGACTTTATAAACAAAGATTTGAGATAGTGAATAAGGCAATCTCTACATTGAATATTTCAAAAAAGAAAAGGAAAAGAAGATGTCAGCTGAGGCAAAAATAAAGGAAATGGGGATTGAACTCCCTGAAATCCCAACACCGGGTGGCAACTATTTACACGGCGTGGTGTCAGGTAACCATCTCTACCTATCAGGCAAGGTTGATCGCACGGTTATTGGCAAAGTAGGAGATGATATTTCTCTAGAAGAAGCGTATGTGGCAGCTAGGCAAATTGGACTTTATCAGCTATCTGTGATGAAAGCTGAATTAGGGTCTTTGGATC
>JANQSK010000149.1 GCA_028284105.1 Anaerolineae bacterium | reverse complement strand
TCCAGGCAATCCGATGATGAAGTATCCCCAATTTTTGATACCTGCGTTGCGCGCCCACTGAAGAGAACGAGCGGCTTTGTCTGGGTAAGCACCCTTGCGTGCGTGACGCAAAATCTGTTCGCTACCGCTTTCAATACCCCATGAGATTAGCCAGCAACCGGCTTTCCCCATCATGGTAAGTAGCTCTTCATCTACATAGTCTACTCGACTGTTGCAAGTCCAGCGAATGTTGATTTTTTCTTTGATCATCAATTCACATAGGCCCATAACCTGTTCCCGATTAACGGTGAAAAGATCGGCATACATGTGAATGTTGTTCATGCCTTGCTTTTTAAGAATCCACAGCTCTTCCATGATATTTTCAGGAGTGCGCAATCGGACTGAATATTGGTAACTCACGTGCTTGATGCAGTAGGTACAACCTGCAGGACAACCACGGCTTGTCACAATAAATGTGAATGGTCCTTTGATGAGCGGCATGCGGTAATCTTGCATCGGCAAGAGGTGGTGCATCGGATGCGGCATGTCATTGAGGTCAGCAATAAACGGCCGTGTTAAGTTCACAACCACTTCTTCGCCATCTCGCCACGCCAAACCAGTGATAGCGCGCATGTCAACATCACCTTCTACATTCGCAGCAGGGACGTAGTTTGGATCGTGCTTATCAAAGATCAACTTGATGTTTTCTGGTCGTTCATCTACCTTGCCTTCCAAAACGTCGAGCAAGTCACGAATGGTCAAGTCAGGTTCACCGACCAAAACAAAATCCAAAGCGGGATACGCTTTCATCGTTTCTCGTGGAATGGGGGTGACATGGGGGCCAAAACCAATGGTTTTCGCGCCACGTGCCTTGGCCAAAAAGCAACCAAACATGTCGTTCTCCAACGTTGGAGCCGTAACATGGGTCATGTAATATTTGGGTTGCAGTTCTTCTAATTTCTCAGTGAATTCCGCCCAAGTCATGCGTTCTGCGTTAGCATCAATAACGGCCACTTTATGTTCGGGGTGAAGCATGGCAGCCAATTGGGCCAATTCAACTTGAGGCCAAACCATATTTTCGCGGGTACGGCGACCGACACGGTGCTGCGTCCGAATCCATAACCCACCGTCTGGTGTGGGTGGATTAACAAGGACGATATCAACGGCCGTTTCTGGGCGTTGAGTTTCCATCAACCCTTGATGCACAATATCATCTGCATCAGGGAAATTAGCCATGCGGAGCTTAGGGACGCGACGCGTTCCCAAATTTTCGCGCAATGGATCTTTTTTACGTTCGTTTTTCTTTTTGCCTTTTACTTCTACATCATCGAGCTTAACTTGATTCATTGTGTTCCTCCGAAGGAGCCCGTACAAATCTGGATAAAATCGTAAATAATCGGAATTCGTTTTATTTTGTTACAAGTTACTGGTTGATAGTTACACAATTACCACTTTGTAACTTTTAACGAGTTACCTGTAACCTTTTAAACAAATTCAAATACGCTTACGCATACCCAGCGATATCTTCTTTTGCCATTACTTCGCGGCGGCCTAAATCTTCTAAGACTCGGAGCAGGATCCAGTTAATCATCAACTGAACACCGACCAAAATAGCCATTGCGCTACCGACAAGATAAAGCCACAAGCGTTCAATACCTTGGTTACTGATACCAGAAACTAAACTGAAAATGCCAATTCCCAAGCCAATAAGAAAGCTTACCAACCCCATCCATCCAAATTGATGGTTGAGCGGTGTTTTAAATACAGGCTTGCCAAACAAACCTTGTCGTACAGGTTGTTTGTGGAATATGGTGACGAGATAGTTAAAGGTAACACCCAAAGCAAAGGTGCTAATACCAATGACGGCCGCAACCAGTGCTACGAAGACTGATGCGACACCTAAATCGCCAAGTGTGGTGTTACCGCCTAGACGGGCAATCACTAAACCGGCGAGAATGAGTAAAGATAAACCAACACTTCCAACACCGATGAGACCAAAGATTCGAACGGGGTTGTATGTCATTGCAGTCCAAACCATGGATTCAAGGAATAAACGGCCGTCGTGAACAACGCTCAATTTTGAAGCCCCTAAGCGTTCGCTATAAGGAATTGGAATTTCAGTCATAGCAACTTGCTCGTGCACGGCACGGGTGCTCATTACGGGCGTTAAGTTCAATCCGTCAGGAAGTGGATAAATACGTTCTAAAAGTGTTTTCTTGAAAACGCGCATGCCGCTCGCGCTGTCAGTGATACGACGGCGACCTAAAATCGACAGCAAATTGGCAAAAAAGAAGTTACCAACTCGGCGCGTCAATGGCATTTGGCTATCAGCGCCAGCCATACGAGACCCAATAACAAGGTCTGAGCCATTTAATGCTTCTTTACACAGTTGAGGAAAATATTCAGGGGGATAAGTACCGTCAGCATCTAAGAAGCCAATGAGTTCACCACGGGCTTGGCTAAAGCCTGTCTTAAGTGCGCCACCGTATCCTTTATTTTTAGGGTGCTGAATGAGCGTTACCCCATCGATACTTTCGGCGATTTCAACAGTTTTGTCTGATGAACCATCATCAACAACAAGAAGCTCTAAATCATTGACACCAACAGTTCGTAAATCTGGTCTAATTGATAAAACCCGATTCGCAATTTCTGCAATGCCATCTTCTTCATTATAAGCGGGGATAACAACTGAGAGCGTGGTCATAACTTTAAATGCCTTCTTATTTTGTTTCTTTTACAAAATATCTACTACAAAAAAATAAATTAATTTATTACAGGAAATTTTTACACAGTCGCTGTTTCTAAAATGCTTGTGTGAAATAATTTTTAAAATCTGGGATGAGCGAACTTCACTCTGGTCTTATTCTTGCTTGTTTTTGAATATAAAGAGCTATCCTTACAAACAACTTGAAGGTGATTTTTAGATTTACAAGTTAGTCAACTCTTCGTCTAAAAACACCTGACCTTAATAGATTGGCACCTCTGGTGGAGGCATGCCTTCTTCTATTTTTTTTATGACTTTTGCAGGAACACCACCTACGACGGTGTAAGGAGGCACATCTTTTGTCACGACTGCACCAGCCGCCACAATTGCCCCTTTTCCAACTCGAACACCATCTGTAATGACAGCTGATGCCCCAAGCCAGACATCATCTTCAATAACGATGCCTTCAGCAGTAATGCCTTGATCAACAAACGGCCGTTTTGGATCATTAAACACATGATTGACGGCAATGATTTGGGTAAATGGTGAGGTAAAAACCCGATCACCAATTTCTACACCACCTTGACCGCGAATCACGCTGTATTCGCCAACAAGGCTATCTTTTCCAATTTTGATTCCTGAGTTAGGGAGTTCCCGAAAATTATAAACATGGAGCACGGCCCCATGCATGACGATACTGTTTTCCCCAATTTCAATACCATTGGGTGTGGCGTGGAGGTATGTACCCTGATCAAGATACACGCCATTGCCAAGCTTGATGTTTTTGGCGAAACGAAGCCGCACACCGCTGTCTATCGCCGCCATCCCATCCATTTTTAAGATGAGGCGATATAAAAACCCTCTCAGACCAATACCCACAATGGTTGGAATCCAACCCAATATGAGGAACAATGTTTGCTCCAAAATATATTGACCAAACGTGTTGGCCTGACGGCTAATGTATAATTTCAAACTCTCTAAGACGGAAGACACTAAAAATTATTGCTCCAAAAAGTATGGTCTGTCAGGTGGCAAGCTCCGCCCTTTTCGACATGGAAACACCATGAATGAATGTGTTAGGATGCTCTATTTAGGCGACATCGAAAATGCCATGGCAAAGTAGTGGGATTTATCATTGATATAGATTGGCTAGACATGAAACTGCTATGTCTACATCAAAAGTTAACCA
>JANQSK010000146.1 GCA_028284105.1 Anaerolineae bacterium | reverse complement strand
GTAATCAGAAACATCTAAAGGTTTATTTTGCCTTGCCATTCTCTACTCGCTACACTTCCATGATCTCGGCATTTTTCTCTTTGCCAATGTCGTCAATTTGTTTCACAAATTTATCAGTCAACCCTTGCAAATCATCTTGACCTTTTTTCAAATCATCTTCTGTAATTTCAGATTCTTTTTGTAAATCACGGAGATCACTTAAAACGTCACGACGAACATTCCGAACAGCAACCTTCCCCTCTTCAACACGCTTACCAACAAGCTTTGTCAAATCTCGGCGACGTTCTTCAGTCAAACGGGGGATATTTAAACGAATAACCTTCCCGTCATTATTTGGCATAATGCCAATATCTGATTTAAGTATGGCTCTCTCGATTGGCGAAATTGCATTTGCATCGTATGGCTTAATCGCAATTTGGCTTGCCTCAGGCACTGAAATCGAAGCCATCTGATAAAGTGGCATTTCAGATCCATACATTTCGACAGGCAACTTTTCTACCAGTGCAGGTGAGGCTCGTCCAGTACGATATCCATTCAAATCTTCATTTAAAGAGTTAATAGCCCCTTTCATGCGCTCTTCAGCATCTTCTAAAAACTCATTAACCATTTGAATTCCTCCCTTCTTTCCTTGTTTGTCAACTACTCAGGATTGCAGATGGTTGTCCCAATTGATTCACCGAGCATTAATTTCTTAACGCTATCTTCTTGCCAAAAGTTCAATACCACAATTGGCAAATCGTTATCCATACAAAGCGATACGGCCGTACTGTCCATAACCCGCAATCTTGAATTTAAAAATTCGATGTATGAAATTCTATCATATCTTTTCGCATCTGGGTTTTCGATCGGATCTTTATCATAAATCGCATCAACTTTTGTGGCTTTAACAAGCACATCAGCGCCAATCTCCATAGCCCGCAATGCACCAGCTGAGTCCGTCGTAAAATAGGGGTTACCCGTTCCCCCACCGAATATAACGACACGCCCTTTTTCCAAGTGACGTGTTGCTCTAAGGCGAATATAAGGCTCAGCGATTGATCTCATTTCAATTGCAGTTTGAACACGAGTGGCGATACCGGCTCTTTCCAAAGCGTCTTGCAAAGCAAGTGCATTCATAACCGTGGCAATCATGCCCATATGATCGGCCGTGGCCCGCTCCATGCCAAGACCAATTCCAGCTGCCCCACGCCACAAATTTCCGCCACCAATAACAAGTGCCACTTGAATTCCCAAATCGTAAACATCCTTTACAATCTGGGCGACCTCTGCAGCTCTTAAGGGATCAATTCCAAAACCATTTGGGCCCGCCAACGCCTCACCACCCATTTTGAGTAAGACGCGCTTATATTTCGAACTTGCCATTCTTAATCACTCCTATTACGGTTTATTGAGAGGAAATAAACCTTTTTCGATACTGAGGGGGAAACAAACAAGAAGGCGTCCTTACGAACGCCTTCTTTGAAAATCTTCTTGGACTCTATTAGAGAGACTCACCTAATTCGTATCGACTAAAACGACGAATTTTGATGTTTTCACCAATCGTGCTAATTGCGTTGGTGATCATGTCTTTAATCTTAATCTTGTCGTCTTTCACAAATCCTTGTTCAAGCAAACAGATTTCTTCATAGAATTTGCTGATTCGACCTTGAACGATCTTTTCAACAATATTCTCTGGCTTACCTTCAGCGAGAGCTTGCGATTTCAAAACTTCAACCTCACGGTCAATTTCATCTTGTGGAACTTCGTCAGATGAAAGGAATCGTGGGCTCATAGCCGCAATGTGCAATGCTAAATCATGTGCCAATGATTTGAATTGTTCGTTACGAGCAACAAAATCAGTCTCACAATTCAGTTCAAGTATGACACCAACACGATTACCAGGATGTGCATACATCTCAATAATCCCTTCGGTTGCGTCACGACCAGCACGTTTCGCAGCACGCGCGGCACCTTTTTCGCGAAGAATATCAACAGCTTTGTCGAAATCACCATCTGTTGCTTCTAAGGCTTTTTTTGCATCAAGCACACCGGCACCGGTTGCTTGTCGTAGCTCTTTTACCATTTGAGCAGTAATACTCATTTTGAATCAATCTCCTAAATAATAATCGTTGTCGGGTTGAAAATTACTCTTCTTCTGAAGAGGCTGCTTCAACAGCAGATTCATCGACGGCTTCTTCGGCTTCAGCTTTACTCGCGTCTTCTTGTTCACGCAATTTTGCTAATGTAGAAGCACCAAGCAATTGTTCGTCTTCAACATTGTCCATGCCGTCAAAATCATCACGACCAGCCTCGACAACATCTCCCCCATCTTCACCTTTACGCATTGCTCTACCTTCCAAGGCAGCATCAGCCATTTTGCTGGTGATCAACTTGATTGCGCGAATCGCGTCATCATTTGATGGAATGATGTGGTCAATTGGGTCTGGGTTGCAATTGGTGTCAACCAACGCAATGATAGGAATTCCTAAAATGTTTGCTTCTTTAATTGCTGTTTCTTCATGATTGACATCAATGATGAAAAGCAAACTTGGCAAGCCTGTCATGTTGCGAATACCGCCAAGGCGGAGGTTCAATTTGTTGATTTCACGTTCTACCCGCAATCTTTCCCGCTTTTTGAGCAAGTCAAATTCACCAGATTCTTGACGTGATTCTAATTTCTTTAGATAGTCAATTCGTTGGCTAATTGTTTGCCAGTTAGTGAGGGTACCACCCAACCAGCGTTCGCTAACATAGGGTTGACCTGAGCGAGCTGATTCTTGTGAAACGGTATCTTGGGCTTGACGTTTTGTGCCCACAAATAAGACTTCACCACCTTCAGCAACAGCATCACGAATAAGATTGTATGCATCTTCGATCATGACGATGGTTTGTTGAAGGTCGAGAATGTGGATGCCATTGCGTTCCGTAAAGATGTATGGTTTCATCTTTGGATTCCAACGACGCGTGCGGTGTCCAAAATGAACACCTGTTTCTAACAGGGATTTCATTGATACGATGGCCATTGAGGTTTACTCCTTGTTTGTTTAAGACTTCCACACTCTTCATCCTGATTAGAACTTGCATGGCCTTCTAGGAGGTGATGAATTCACTTCCTAACGCAAGCACACCTAATACAGTCCAAGTGTGTGTTTAATAAATTTGCTAAAAATTTTTAAAGGAAAAATCCGATAGATTATAGCGAATGTTTACTTGATTGCAAGTCCCAATTCAATCATTCATCTTCACTCATCAACTCTTCAACCTCTTCCAAAAAGTCAATTAAAACATCGTTATAAGTGTCTGGCTGCTCAAGATTGGGTAAATGTCCAGCATCAGGAATAACGACCAGTCGGGAATTAGGAATTGCTTCGTGCATTGCTTGGGCTTCAGAAACAGGAACTATTTTATCTTCCGCGCCATGAATAATGAGGGTTGGCACTTCAATTTTTGAAAGCATCTCTGTGGAATCAGGACGATCTCTCATTGCCGCAAGGGCTCCCTTTACGCCTTCAGCAGAAGCTTCCAACATCACTTCCTTAGTATATTCAATCACTTCAGAATCTGAAGCCATCGTTGCTGGAGAGAATAGTTTTGGAAGCATCCCTTCTACAATGGCTTCAACCCCTTTATCATCGACAAGCTTGATGGCATCATCACGGCCGTTTTTTCCAGCCTCTGAATCTGCGCCTGCTCTTGTTGAAGTCAGCACTAAGCCACCCACAACTTCTGGATATCTTCTCACAATTTCAAAAGCAATATATCCACCCATCGATAATCCATTCACGACAAATGGCGGCGCTATGCTGAGGTGCCCCATCAGATCTACACAGTCATCTGCAAGCAGCTTGACTGAGTAGGGTCCCCCTACCGAATCGGATTGGCCATGGCCACGCAAATCGGGGGCGATGACTCGGGCAAAATTAACTAAATCATCTTTTTGTAGCTGCCATATGGCGCTACTAAAGGGAAAACCATGAATCAAAAGTGTGGTTAATCGGTCGGCTGTATCAATAAATGCCATTGAAAAATCTTGGTCAGACATAAAATCTCCTTATTTTTGCCACTTCACTGATGGGACAATCTCTTCGCAATAGGTAACCAGCTGGGGCAGGCTATTTTTTTGAGAAACGGCCGTAAATAATCCCATCACCTTCCGCCCCTTCCCACCTTCCAGTTGAGTTGGCTCCATATCAAATTTTTGAGCTATTAGCTCAACTTGTTCAATCGATAAATTATTGAGCATTTGCTGTCGTAAAAATAGCTCATCGACTTCGCCTAAGGATTCGCTATTGCTCCCAACATGTGAATCCCTTGACATGACGATTTGAGGCATCGACAAGATGGGCGAATCCTTTTCAGGCGGTTTAGGCTTCTCTTTTTCTTCTTTTTGAAATAGTCGTGATAAAAAACCTTTCTTTTTCATAAACAGGCTCTGTCGCTAAGACTCATTCGATCTTTAATATTTATCCTTCAAAAATCTCTGCAATGGAGCGATGAAGATAATTATTTTTAATCGCTTCACAAAAGACATCACCAACAGACAAAACGGTCATATTGGGCAATTTTTTCTCAGGTGGCAACATCACAGTGTCCGTGGTAATGATTTCAACAATTTCAGGAATAGCTTGAAAACGTTCAAGGGCCTTACCCAAAAAGAGTCCATGGGTACAGATGAGCAATATTTCTTCAATGCCGCCCTCAACGAGCAATCGACACAGTTCAGCCATCGTGCCGCCTGTTGCAATTTCATCGTCATAAACTAAAGCCGTTTTGTAGCCTTCAATTTGACGTAGAAGCGTTCTAGAAATAGCGACTTCTGTGTCTGATTGGCGCGTTTTCTCACCCGAAGCGACAGACAAACCAAGTAAATTTGCAAATCGAGCAGCTTGCTTCGCGTTGCCAAGATCGGGTGCAACGACAATTGTCTTTTCGGCTTCATAATTGCGTGGACGTAAATAATCTGCAATTTTAAAACGTGCTGTCAGGGGATCTGCGGGGATGCTAAAAAAGCCATGCACCTGGGGCGAGTGAAGCGTCATCGTCATAAATTGGGTTGCCCCTGATGTTTTGAGTAAATCAGCAATCAAACGGGCCGTAATTGAAATTCTAGGCAAATCTTTTTTGTCTGATCGTGCATATGAAAAATAAGGAACAATGGCATGAATTTCTTTTGCGGCTGCACTCTTTGCAATGTCCAGCATCATCAGCAGTTCAACTAAATGATCAGAAACAGGAGGAGTTAATGATTGAACAATATAAACATTTCGTCCACGCACACTTTGCCCTAATTGAACAAACAGATTGTCATTACTGAAACGTGACACATGGGTCGCACTCATGGGAATTTCTAAGCAGTCAGCTATTTTCATAGCTAACTCTGGATTAGCACGACCGCTAAATAACCTCACATCCTCTTTATCAAAAACACTCATTATCTTTCTCCCTGTTCCTTCTTACTAAATAACAACTTTTACGCAATTAACCTCAATCATCAAAAGTGGCTGAAACCTGAAGCGCAAGCAAAAGACGCTGCTTGTATTCAGATGCTGGGATCTCAACAGCCCCAAATTTTGATAGATGTTCAGTCATAAATTGAATATCGAGAAGCTGAAAGTTTTGGTCGATCAAATGTTGGACTAAGTGAACTAAGGCGACTTTGCTGGCGTTTGTTTTTCGACTGAACATGCTCTCCCCAGCAAATAAACCACGAATTCCTACGCCATACAGTCCCCCAACTAATTGGTCCTCTTGCCACACCTCTACTGAATGAGCAAAACCGAGTTGATGCAGTTCAGAATAAGCGTTGAGGATATCTTCATTAATCCATGTCTTTTCACGACCTGGCATGGATTCAGCACAAGCTTCCATCACCGCTCGAAAAGCGGTGTTTTTCTTGATGATAAACGGCCGTTTTTTTAATGTTCTTTGGAGTGAACGCGAAATATGAAAATGCTCTAAAGGAAGGATAGCGCGAGGATCGGGATCATACCAATAAATTTCCCCGTCCTCATGCGCCATTGGAAAAACACCCTGGCAATACGCTGAGATGAGAAGCTGCGGATGAAGGGTGTTCATTTCAAATCATTAGTAGCGACGAATTGATGGGTCAATCGCAATGGAATAAGCATCGATGCCGCCCGTCATATTATGCACATTCGTCCAGCCCTCTTGTTTCAAGAAGGCCGCCACCTGAGCACTGCGTCCACCGTGATGACAAAAAACAACGATCTCAGCCTCTTTGTCTTGCGTAAATTCTTCAGAAAAGGCTTCTAATCGCTGCTGAGCAATTTGGCTCAAGGGGACATGCATCACTGTATCACCAAGATTCGCAATTTGTAATTCATGTGCTTCGCGAACATCTAAAAGGATAAATTCTTGTTCAGCTTGACTTTTGCTAACAACTTCTTGAACGGTAATTTCGGGAACTCCGAAAGGATTTGACATACTGTATTCTCCAAAGTTTGGGTATTGTTGATTTAGTATTTGATCATTTTAATTTTCAATGAATTTCTGACGATTTGCGTTAATTTCGTAATGCAGCAATGAACAAAAGCAGCCACCCCGCTAAAAATGCAACACCACCAATCGGTGTGATGGCACCCAACCAACTTTTCTTCGTCATCACAAGCAAGTACAGACTCCCTGAAAAGACGATTGTTCCGATTAAAAAGGCATTACCAGCCCATCGAACTTGAGGGGTCGGGATATGAGCAAATAAAATAGCTGTTCCCACAATCGCTAATCCATGAATGAGCTGATAACGTACGGCCGTATCATAGGTACCGGCTAAATTGGGAAACTTTTCAAAATAGCTACTTAAGGCGTGAGCACCAAATGCACCAGCTGAAACGCCTAAAAACATAACGGCCGTTCCTGCCAATAATAAAAATCGATTCATTCAGAATCTTCCTTTTTTTGCCGTACTTGCGTATCCCATTTCATTGTAGGGGGTTCTTCGATGACTGGGCGACCTTGTGACAGATCGATGAGATGTTTTTTTGCTTTTTCATCAAGCTGACCTGGCATTTGTGTTTCCAAATATGAACGGTATTTTTGAGCATAATTGGGATTGGCGGTCACAAGCGCCAATACAAGCTCAGGGAGTCGGCCTAGGCGTTCCATTCTCCCAATCAGTACCCCAAATCGATCACGCTGTGTTTTACCGCGTAAAGATTTATACGAAATATCTAACTGGGTTGATAAGCGTCTAAGTTCGCTTTCATTAAAAGTGAGTACAAGCTCATCGCGTAACTGAACGTTATTAATCATGATTGGAGTATACAAAATTATCCGAATTTATCGTACTTTATTCAGGCCTTAGCTCCCTAAAGCTTGCGCAACATGATGAACAAGTCTCTCAGCAACGGCCGTTTTACTCAAAAGCGGCATCTCATCAACCACCCCAGCGGAACTGAGCAAGATAATACGATTGGTATCCACTTCAAAACCGCCCCCTTGCGCTGTCACGTCATTCACAGCGATAAAGTTGAGCCCTTTGCGTAAAAGCTTACTTCGTCCGTAGGTAAACGCATCCTGGGTCTCGGCAGCAAATCCTAATACAACTTTTGGAGAACCTGTTTTCTCTCGTTTGGTTTTGACCGAACTGAGAATGTCTAAGGTCTTTTCGAGCGCAATTGCCATCCCCCACTGCTGGTCTGTTTTTTTGATTTTTTGATCAGACTTCGTTTCAGGGCGGAAATCAGCTACAGCGGCAACCATGAACAAGGCATCGATGTCTTCCACTGCTGAAATAGTCGCTTCAGCCATTTCATGAGTGGTCGTCACAGGAACGGCCGTTGCGCCCATAGGCACCTGCAAACTGACAGGACCATGAATCAGAGTGACGTCTGCGCCAGCATCTAAAGCGGCTTGTGCTACTGCAAACCCTTGCTTCCCAGTTGATCGATTACTAATGAAACGGACAGGATCTAGTGCTTCACGAGTAGGTCCAGCCGTAACCACAACCTTTTTACCAACCAGTTCACCCGTTTGTTTGGCAATCGCTAAGCGAACCTGCGCAAAAAGCTCTGCTGGCTCCAACATACGCCCTAATCCCGACAAACCAGAAGCCATTCGGCCGGTTGTGGGGCCTGCAAAATGAAAGCCACGTGATTTCAAAGTCTTTACGTTTTCTTGAGTTGCAGGGTTTTCATACATCCCCCCATCCATCGCGGGAGCGATCAATATGGGGCAACGGGCGGCTAGTGCAGTCACAGTTAGTAAATTATCGGCCAAACCATGCGCCAGTTTCGCCATTGTATGTGCAGTTGCAGGAGCAACTATTAATAAATCCGCAGATTCCCCTAACCCCACATGTCGAACATGCTCATCCAAAGCCCACATATCGGTAAATGCGGGTCGTCCCGTCACCGAACGGAATGTGAGCGGTGTCACAAACTGTTGCGCAGCTTCAGTCAAAATGACGTCCACCAATGCACCTGCCTGTGTCAACTTCGAAGCCAAGTCAACCACTTTGTAACAGGCAATCGATCCTGTTACACCAATAACAATCTTTTTATCTTTTAATATTGAAATCATGGGGTTTTATTACTACTTTGTTACCAAAGTTTCTAAATACTTCTCCTCAGGAAAAAGTGATGGTTTTTAAAGTAACGAAGTATTTAACGATATTTTTGTCGTAATGCCCGTTCCATCTGTCTGTTAGCATCACGTTTGGCAATATCAGAACGTTTGTCGTGCAATTTTTTACCACGGCCAAGGGCAATCTCTATTTTTGCCAAGCCGCTTTTAATATACATTCGAGTAGGAACAACCGTTAAACCTTTTTGATTCAAACGGTCAATAATTCTATTAATTTCCCGACGATGCAGGAGCAATTTGCGGGGACGAGTTGGTTCGTGATTCTCACGATTACCATGTTTGTATTCAGAGATATGGGCATCAACCAGCCACAGTTCGCCCTCTTTGGCTTGCACAAAGCTTTGACGCAAGTTGACTTGGTTAGCCCGAACAGATTTGATCTCAGTACCCGTTAACACGAGTCCTGCTTCAAAAGTTTCTAAAATTTCATACTCAAAACGTGCTCGTTTATTGTTGGCAACCGTTTTGAAGTTTGGATTATCTTTATCCTTTGCCATAGGTTGGAATCATAAAGTTAAAACGCTGAGAACGCAAAACAAAATAAAAAAGAAAGAGCCTGTTATCAAACAGGCTCTTTCACAAAATGTTTATTCACCGGTTAAAAGGAACTCAATAGCACGCTGTAGCTGCTCATCCTCTTCTGTTTCAAAATCTTCGACCACTTCAATATCAGGTGTGATACCCACACCGTTAATAATGTTGTCATTGGGTGAGAAGAAGCGTGCAATCGTGACGCGGAGCTCTGAACCATCTGACAGAGTATGGACCTGTTGTACAGAGCCTTTACCAAATGTCAATTCGCCAATGATTGTGCCGCGACCTGTATCTTGAATAGCGCCTGTCACAATTTCAGATGCGCTGGCGCTACCACCATTCACAAGAACAACGAGAGGAATTTCTTCACCAATGTCCCCATCATCAGCTCTAAAGATTTGCTCACCACCTTGATTATCACGTTGATAGAGAACAATGTTTTCAGTCATGAAGATATCCGCGATGACAACGGATTGGTTCAAGAAGCCACCCCCATTGTTGCGTAAATCAAAGATCAAACCATCCGGATTTTGTGCCAAAATTTCAGCGACCGCTTCGTTGACCTGATCACCGGCTAAATTATTAAATGACATCAGTGAGACATACCCAATATTACCCTCAAGAATTTCTGATGTGACGTTAGGGAGTTCAATGCGATCCCGAGTAATGGTGAAGATAATCTCTTCTTCGGTAGACGGCCGTAAAATTTTCAAAACCACATCCGTACCGCGAGGGCCGCGCACTTTTGAAGCCACATCAAGCACAGTTTGCCCAACAACATTCTCACCATCGACTTCAATAATAAGGTCACCAGGGCGGAGGCCTACCTTTTCAGCAGGTTGTTCAGGAATTGGCGAGACAATCTCAATAAAGCCATCATCCGTTTCGCCAACGAATGCCCCGATTCCTTCAAAGGAACCGTTTAGGCTGTCGCGTAAGCTTTGAGCAGTATCAGGGTTAGAAAAAGAGGTATGCGGATCATCCAAGATTTCCAGTGAGCCTTCAATCGCTGAATAAATCAGCTCATCGTTTGAAGGTAAATCACCATAGAACTCGCCTTCAATGATTGACCACGCTTCTTCAAGTAGAGATAAGTCTAATGTTTCAATATCCAATGGTTCAGCTGTTGGTTCAACTTGGGCTGGTTCTTCGGTTGGAACGGCCGTTGGTTGTTCTGGGGATTCAACGGGTTCTTCAACTTCAGCCACATCCGATTCGTTTGGTTCATCAACAACGGCCGTTTCTTCAGTCGCTTCAACCTCTTCAACCACTTCTTCGACAACCTCTTCTACAGTTGGAGTGTCTTCTTCAACAGCTTGTTCAATAACGGCCGTTGCTTGTGGCGTTGCAGAGGCACGGCCAAGGGAGTAGCCCGCAACGGCCGTTAAGGTGCAAAGAAAAACGGCCCCCACAGCCAAAATGCCTAAGAACCGACGATTGGTGCGTGGGGGTTCATTATCTCTATTTGGATCGTAGTATGTCATGGAAAGTTCCTTCTTGGAAGAATATTGCGCTATATTTTGAGTTTTTTAGAGCGTTGCCCTCTTTTTAAATTCTATTTGTAAAAAAAAGGTTACCTCAATCTGATAGGAATGTGTGAATTACTCATCTTGCAATAATCGCACAGCTTCAATTAAAACAACATCCCTAAAATTATCTAGATCTTCCTGAGTAAATTCAACAAGCACATCGGGTGTTAGTCCCATTTGATCGATCTGATTGCGATTCGGCGTAAACCAGCGGGATGAGGTCACATGAATTGATGAGCCATCACTTAAATCAAAGACCAATTGCACAGAGCCTTTGCCAAAAGAACCTGAGCTCCCAACCAATTGGGCTCGTTCGCGATCTTGGAGAGCACCCGCTACAATTTCAGAGGCGCTGGCGGTTCCACCATCAATAAGCACCACCAGCGGAATGTCTTCTGCAATTGTTTGGCTTGAAGCATTATAGAACTGTTCATCTTGTCCTTTGACCTGTTGAATCAACACGGTGCCATCTGACAAGAAATGATCGGTGATTGAAACGGCCGCATCTAACAAACCACCTCCATTTCCTCGCAAATCTAGAATCAAGTTCTCTGCACCTTCGCTTAACAAGCTTTCAATTGCGGTTGCAACTTCTTGGGTACTCTCACCGCTAAACCGAGTTAATTGGATATAGCCCACATCAGGAGCATCATCCAAAATTCTTGAACTCACGGATGGGATCAAAATATCTCCACGAATGATTTCGATATCTTCGGGCTCTGTTTGACCATCATGAATGACCGTCAGGATAACGGCCGTTCCTTTTTCACCCCGAATCAAGTCAGCCACCTCTTGAACCATCAATGCAGGCGTAATTTCGGTGCCATCCACAGCCACTAAAACATCACCAGACAAGATACCCGCTTCTTCAGCTGGATTGCCCGGAATTGGCTCTAAAATGATGGGACCGTCTTCTTCCGGGCGAGACAAGGTTGCCCCAATGCCACCAAATGAGCCTCTCAATAAATCTTGCTCTTCAGCCCGTTCGGGAGGTTCAATAAAGACGGTGTAGGGATCACCTAAGAGCTGCAAAGCGCCACGAATAGCACCATAAGATAGCTGGGTACTTGTGGGCAGGTCGCCTAAGTAATTTGCGTCAATAAGACCCCAAGCCTCCCAAAATAAGCCAAACTCAGAGTCACCAGTTGATGAGCCAATTCCAAAACGTTGCTCTACAAAATCATTAGAAAAATAACCCGCGGTAAATGCGGATAAAGCGAGTAAAATAAGCAGAGCAGTCGTTACTATATTTCGCATTTTATCAGTCATAAGGTTTATGCTCTTTCAGCCACGAAATTTAAATTTTTCAGTTACAAAATAGGGGATGAAACTAAGAAGTGCGGCATTAGAATCATTTTAGCACACGTGGTTTGTCAGGCAATGTACAGGTATACTAACGAGCGATAGTTTTGTTTGTAAATGAAACATTCAGCACAAGTCGAAAAATGAATGTGACGACCGGGCTTCACAATAGGTCTCCCCAAAAACGCCGCCTTCAAGTGATTTTACAAACACCTTAGATGATGACATATTACAGGCTCATTTGCTCAACTTTTGCGTAGTAAATCAAGTCTGTCGGTTTTGGTATGAATACGCGACAATTTCTCCAGTTATTAGGCGTACTTTTACTTTTTCTAGTAAGTGCCCCTTATACGCAAGCAACGGCCGTTTCTCAGGAGGATAACGGCCGTTTATTGGAAGCGGAGCGCATTCTCAACCAAATGACGCCTGAGGAGCGCATTGGGCAACTCTTCCTTGTAACCTTTCAAGGAGATCAAGCCACCCGTGAAAGCGAAATAGCGGATCTCATTCTCAACTACCATATCGGGGGCGTCGTTCTCAAACATCAAAATCAAAATATTACTGGATTAGGGGATATCAATAATATTCCCCAACAGGTGGCTACCCTCAGCAACGATCTCCAAAGGCTCGCCTTACTCGGGATTACTTCAAGCATCGTTGAACCCAATGAAGAGGTTGTCGAAGAAGGCATCATTCCCCCGACCCGAATTGCGTCAGCCACCTCAGGAAGTATTCCACTCATTATTGCCATCTCACACGAAGGAGATGGCTACCCCAACAGTGAAATCTGGAATGGGTTGACATCCGTACCGAATAATATGGCGATAGGTGCCACTTGGGACATTAGCCAAGCGGCCATTATGGGTAATATTGTCGGGCAGGAGCTTTCCAACTTGGGCATCAATATGCTCATTGGGCCTTCGCTTGATGTGCTTGAAAATCCAGCGTCACTGAGCGAAAACACACTTGGTACACGCGCCTTTGGGGGTGACCCCTACTGGGTCGGACTGATGGCGCAAGCCTACACAACGGGACTCCATGTGGGCAGTGACTCTCGAATCGCGGTGGTGCCCAAACATTTTCCGGGATATGGCAGCAGCGATCGGGAACTGCATGTGGATGTGCCCACCGTACGAAAATCATTAGATCAGCTTGAGGTTGTGGAATTAGCTCCCTTTATCGCGGTCACGGCCGAAAATAACAATGAGTTTGCGCTTGCCGATGCCCTGCTGACCACCCACATACGGTATCAAGGGTTCCAAGGCAACATTCGCGCCACAACCAATCCCGTCAGCTTTGACCAACAAGCGTTGGCAACATTGCTGGAGCAAGAAGACATTACGCTATGGCGTGCAAATGGGGGCCTGCTTGTTTCAGATGCACTGGGGGTGCCCGCTGTTGAAAAGTTTTATGATGACACAGGCCAAGAATTCCCCCACCGCGTCATCGCCAAAGATGCCTTTTTAGCAGGAAACGATCTGCTTTACTTGGACAGCTTCGCCTTAGGCCATGGCGATTTCGAAGCAGAGCTAGCCAACATCCAAGACACCATAAGCTGGTTCCAAGAGCGTTATGAAACGGATGCCACCTTTCAGCAGTTAGTCGATACGGCCGTATTGCGCATTCTCCAGCTCAAGCCCAAGCTATACGACGACGATTTATCTGCCAGCAGCGTCCTCATTGA
>JANQSK010000117.1 GCA_028284105.1 Anaerolineae bacterium | reverse complement strand
GTTCAAGATATTTCGCTTGGCGCGGAGATTTTGACACCTTCCGGAGAGATCGTAACCGTGATTGGTGAATCACAAATCCCTGAAGTCAACGGCCGTATTCAACGGGTCTTTCTTGAACCGTTGACGGAAGCACATGCCCTTGCATCGAAAGCACTTTCTCAGCTGCCAAAAGAGATTCATCAAAGCTGCCGGTAATCCCTGTTAATGCAGCCAACAAAAGATTGCCAAAAGCGTGGCCTCGCAGTTCATTACGGCCGTTTAAAGTGACATTACCGCCAAACCGATATTGAAGCACCTTCGTCATCAACGCTTCATCTCGAGATAATGCAGCCATGTTATTTCGAAAGTCCCCCGGCGGCAAAAGGCCAAACTCTCTTCGGAGTCGGCCGCTGCTTCCCCCATCATCTGCTACCGTTACTATCGCCGTGATGTGACAGTTATACGACCGTAATCCCCGCAAAACACTTGGCATTCCCGTTCCACCACCAATCACCACAACCGAAGGCCCTTCTGATTGACCCTGCATTTGAAGCAGGGAAGTAATGCCGTCTGCGGGAAGGTCAAATGGTGAAATAAGGCGGTTTCCAATTTGCAAGATGGCGAAAGAAACAATAGTTAGGCCCACTAAAATAAAAAGCAGAATGCGGACACCACTCGGAAGAAATTGAAGCATCAGATAGTAATAGAAAGGCTGGGGAAACAAGTTGTTTTGAACAAGGGTTGAAATCAAGCTTGTTACCCCTAATCCAAAAACAACAAGCCCTAATATCAATAGAAATAGCCATCTTTTGATGCCTAAACCTACCCCAAGCCAGCGATTTATTTCTCTTATCTTTTCCTTCAAAATTTCCATAACAAACGGATAAATTCTAACATCAACTCGTATTGAGAACAGTTTTAACAAACCACATGACGAAATCATTGATTGTGCTATGATTCGCACCTATGAATAATATTCCTGTTGTAATTGTTTGTGGTGGACAAGGCACAAGGATGCGTGGCAGCACAACGCAGAAAAAAGAATTGGTCGAAGTTGGTGGAAAGCCGATCATTTGGCACGTCATGCGCATTTTCTCAACCTACAGCTGTTCCAAGTTTGTTTTAACGTTGGGATATGGTGCGGACCAAATTCGACGATATTTTATGGAATATGAATGGATGACCCGGAACATGACGTTGCAAATTGGTAACAACAGTAACGGACTGTCTCCACAACAGTTTGAGAAGATGGTTGGTCATCCTCCTTGGGAAGTCTCGCTCATTGATACTGGCCTTCATACAGAAAAAGCGGGTCGAATTTTAAAAGTGGCTGATTATCTGAATGAAGATCGCTTTTTCGTTGCCTACGGTGATGATGTCAGTGATGTCAATTTGCAATCCTTAATCGATTTTCATCGTTCACATGGGAAGCTAGCCACTATAACGGCCGTTCAGATCAATTTGCAATATGGTGTTGTTGATGCAGATGAAAACGGCCGTGTGACAGGATTTCAAGAAAGACCCAAACTACCTTATTGGATCAATGGGGGGTTCATGCTTTTTGAGCGTGAAGTGCTTGATATCATTAGAGATAATAATTTCCAAGATCTCGAAACAGAAGTTTTACCTCATCTTGCCAACAGTGAAAATTTGATGATTTATCGACACGCTGGTTTTTGGCAATCAATGAATACGATGAAAGATACGATGACCCTTGAGCGAATTTGGCAAGACAATCCACCTTGGAAGGTTTGGGAGGATTAAATTGTCGAATAATCATTGGCAAGACAAACGTGTTCTCATCACAGGATGCACTGGCTTTTTAGGCTCTTGGCTTGCTTGTGAATTGGTCAAGCTTGGGGCAGATGTAGTCGGACTTATTCGAGACGAAGTCCCCCAATCAATGTTGCTCCATGATGGAACAGTCAATCACATAAAAATTGTTCATGGGGACCTTAGCGATTATTCACTTCTTGAACGGACGCTGGCTGAATATGAAATTCACACCATTTTTCATTTAGCAGCCCAAACCATCGTTGGCATTGCAAACCGTTCCCCAATGCACACATTCGAAACGAATATTAGAGGAACTTGGTTAATTCTGGAAGCAGCCCGCCAAAGCCCCACTGTTGAGGCTGTCGTCGTGGCAAGCAGTGAAAAAGCATATGGTGACAAGCACCCATTGCCTTTTGATGAATCGATGCCGCTTCAAGGAAGACATCCTTACGATGTTTCAAAAAGCTGTGCTGATCTCATCGCTCAAACTTATGCACATACGTATGAGTTACCGGTCTCAATAACGCGATGTTCAAACTTGTATGGGGGCGGTGATTTAAACTGGAATCGCTTATTGCCCGGCACGATCCGCTCAGTCCTTCGTGGAGAATCCCCGATTATTCGGTCAGACGGCACTTTCAAACGAGATTATCTGTATGTTGAAGATGCAGTCCGCGGCTATCTAATGATTGCAGAGCGTTTAGCAAACACGGCCGTTACCGGAGAATGCTTCAACTTTGGCAAAGGGAATCCCAATAGCGCACTCGATGTCGTCAACACCATCATTAAAGTATCGGCTCATCCCCATCTAGAGCCAGTCATTTTGAATGAAGTCACCAATGAAATCAAAGATGAATATCTCAGCTCGCAAAAAGCCCATCAAATTTTGGGGTGGAAGCCACAAGAGACATTAGAATCGGGCTTAGCGAAGACAATGGCATGGTATCGTGACTTTTTAGATATCGAATCATAGCGACAAGTTTATACATACCAGCACACAATTATCTCAAACTCGTAACATGAAATTACTCATCACAGGCGGCACTGGTTTTATTGGTCAACATCTTGTTCAGGAGCTTGTTCGTTCAGAGGATGTAGCCGTCACACTCCTACTTCGTGAAGCCTATAGTCACGCCGACATCTCACCTCTCCCCCCGTCTTTGGCAAAACTCCGCAATAACTTCGATGTCGTTTATGCGGATCTACGGAACTTCCAGCTAACATCAAGGGCCATTCGAGAAGCCGAACCAGAGGCTGTGCTCCATTTAGCCGCGGCTGGGGTCTCCGACCCATTTTTAGGCGTAGAAACGGCCGTTCGCCACAATCTCAACGGAACTGTTAATTTACTTCGGGCTTGCTTCGAAACCAACCACACTGTCAAAAAAATTTTGGTTAGCCGCACACCGGGGGAGCTGACCCATCTCAATGTCTATGCGACAAGCAAACTGGCTGCTTGGAACTTTTGCCAAATGTATGTCCGAACACATCAATGGCCCATATTCGGCGCGATGATTTTTCAGGCCTATGGCATGGGCCAGACAACGCGCTCTTTAATTCCCGCAACGATTCAATCAGCCCTAGCCCATGAGGACTTTCCAATGACAGAAGGAAAGCAAGCAAAGGACTGGATATACATTTCTGATGTCGTTGATGGGTTAATTGCAACTCTCAAGGCGGACACCCCATACGGCACAAGTGTCGACATTGGTTCAGGCCAACCAACGGCCGTATCTGAAATCGTTCGAAAAATTTATACCCTTTCCCGAAGTGATGGCAAACCCCTCATTGGAGCACTACCAAGTCGCCCCGGCGAAGTTCAAGTTCAACAGGCTAATGCTTTACGAACTGAAGAGCTGATTGGATGGAAAACGGCCGTTTCCTTAGATGAGGGTTTACAAAAAACTATCTTGAGCCATTTGCACCCATCACAGGATTAGACCATAATCTAACGTGAACAAGGTGCGTTGCAGACAATAGAACAATTGAGGAAAAGGATTTCATGAAGCAAAAAACCCCCACTCGTGCAGAAATTGCAGTCGAACACACTTGGGACTTAGAATATATTTTTAAAACACAAGATGATTGGCAAACGGCCGTTGAAAGTCTTCCTAAAATCATTGAAGAGATTTCAGCATTTAAAGGCACGCTTAGCCAAGGTCCAGAACAACTTCTCGCTTACTTAGATAAAAACGATGAAATTTTCACGATTGTGGGAAAAATATTTGTCTATGCCAGCTTAAGCTATTCAGTTGACACAAACAATCAAGAAGTCGCCAACATGCACGGTCAAGCCAGAGCCATATTCGGTCAGGTTAGTGCAGCAAACGCCTTTGGTCAACCAGAAATTATCGCCATTGGATTTGATACTATTAAAGAATGGATGGATCAAAATGAAGGCCTTGCCAAACATCGCCATTCATTTGATCAACTTGAAAAACAACAGCAATATGTACGCTCGGCAGAAGTCGAGCAAGTTCTTGGGATGGTGCAGGATGCCTTTGGCACGGCAAGCGCAACCCACGGCATTTTGGCAAACACAGATTTCCAATTTGATATGGCCGTTGACCAAGATGGGAATGAATATGATATCACCCAGGGCAGCATAGGTGGATTGCTTCACGATAAAGACCGAGAGCTCAGAAGAACCGCATTTGAAAATTACCAAGATCTCCACTTGCAATACAAAAACACCATGGCCAATGCCTTAGCTGCAGGTGTTAAACAAAATGTGTTTAATGCAAGAGTCCGAGGCTACAAATCAGCCCTCGATGCGGCCATGCAAGGCACCCACATTCCCGAAGAAGTTTTCCACAACCTCATCAATACTTTTAAAGATAATCTCCCAACTTGGCACAAATATTGGGATGTACGACGACGCGCTTTAGGGGTTGATGCGCTCCATGAATATGACATTTGGGCGCCATTGAGCCGCAACAAACCTGTTGTCCCTTATACCAAAGCGGTCCGTTGGATTGCTGAAGGCATGCAGCCTTTAGGGGATGAATACGTTTCCGTACTCAAGAAAGGGGCTTTGGAAAATCGCTGGGTAGACATTTATCCCAATCAAGGCAAACGAATGGGGGCTTTTTCATCAGGTGTGAAAGGAACACATCCGTACATCATGGTGAGCTATACTGATGATTTGTTTGGTTTGAGCACGCTTGCGCATGAGCTTGGACACTCGATGCATTCCTATTTATCTTGGGAAAATCAAGACGTCTTAAGCTATACAAGATATGGCCTGTTTGTTGCGGAGGTCGCATCAAACTTCAACCAAGCTTTGGTTCGTGACTATCTATTCAAAACCCAATCTGATCCTGAATTCCAAATTGCGATTATTGAAGAAGCCATGGCAAACTTCTATCGTTATTTCTTCATCATGCCAACCCTGGCTCGATTTGAGCTGGCCATTCATGAACGGGTCGAACAAGGCAAATCACTCAGTGCAGATTATTTGATTGACCTATTGGCTGGATTCTACAAAGAGGGGTTTGGTGATTCACTTGATATGAATCATGATCGCACTGGTATTATTTGGGCGACTTTCCACACGCACCTCTATGCAAATTTCTATGTGTATAAATATGCAACGGGAATTTCAGGTGCGCACGCCATCGCCAACAAAATCATTAACGGTGAAGATGGTGCTGTCGATAATTATCTAAACTTCTTAAAAGCAGGTGGCTCTCTCTATCCACTTGACGCGCTAAATGTTGCAGGCATTGATCTTGCTTCTCCTCAGCCTGTTGAAGAAACATTTGCGGTATTAGCTTCCCTTGTTGAACGACTCGATAAACTTGTTGATTTAAGGAACTAGACGTTCAATCCTTTGATTAAAACAAAAAAGCGCCTGTTGATTTCCAACAGGCGCTTTTTTTAAATCTCTTGATTTATTTAGTCTCTGTAGTCGTAAAAGCCTCGACCTGATTTGCGTCCGAGCCTTCCACTCAGCACCATCCGTTGTTGAATTGGATGCGGGCGGAATTTGGGATCTTGAAAATAGGCATTATAAACCGATTGCGTCACGTCGAAATTGATGTCACACCCAATCAGGTCAATTAGTTCAAAAGGACCCATTCTAAACCCAACGGATTTCATTAACTTATCAATCGTTTCATGATCGGCTGCGCTTTCACCTAGCAACCGGAAGGCTTCCCCATAAAACGGCCGTGCAACTCGATTCACAATAAAGGCTGGCGTGTCTTTGCAAAATACGGCCGTTTTCCCCAAATTCTCTACATACTTTGAGACGGTCTCAATGGTGTCATCATCCGTAAAATCACCGCGAATCACCTCAACGAGCTTCATGGCATGGACTGGATTAA